>JAQUNT010000009.1:852-14708 GCA_028717525.1 Elusimicrobiota bacterium | reverse complement strand
CGGGGTGGGGCACGTGGAGGCCGGCCTGCGCACCGGGGCCCTGCGCCGGCCCTGCCCGGAGGAGGCCACCCGGGTGCTCATCGACCGGGTGAGCGAACTGCTCTTCGCTCCCACGCCGCGGGCCCGCCGGAACCTCATGCGCGAGGGCGCCCGCCCGGGCAGCGTCTTTGTGACCGGCAACACCGGCATCGACGCCTTGCTCTGGGCCCTGCGCCGCGGGCGGAGCTTCCGCGAGCCGGCCCTGCGCGGGCTGGGGTCCGGGCCTTTGGCCGTGGTCACCTTGCACCGCCGGGAATCCTTGGGCCCGGCCCTGGAGGGCATGCTGCGGGCCGTGCGCGACGCGGCCCGGCGCCTGCCCGGCCTGCTCTGGGTCTTCCCCCTGCATCCGCGGCCAGAGGTGCGGCTGCCGGCCCGGCGCATCCTGCGCCACCCCGCCATCCGGCTGGTCCCGCCCTTGGATTACCTGGATTTCGTCCGGCTGATGAGCCGGGCCCGCTTCATCGTCACCGACTCCGGCGGCATCCAGGAGGAGGCCCCGTCCTTGGGCAAGCGGGTGGTGGTGGCGCGGGATGTGACCGAGCGCGCGGAGTCCGTGGGCCGGGGCAGCGTGCTGGCCGGGACCTCTTACCGCGGCCTGCTCCAGGCCATCCTGCGCTGCGCCGCCTCTCCCCCTCTGGCGCGCGGCCGCAACCCCTACGGCGACGGGAGGGCCGCGGAACGCATCGCTTCGGTCCTGCGGCGCTGGCAGCGCATTCCCTGATGCCGTCTGCGCCGCGCGCTGCCGCAGCAGAATCGACTTGACTCTATTCATATCATGAGTAAAATAGACTTATGTCTAATTTACTAAAGCCGGTCCGGCCCCTCCAGAGGTATCTGCGGCGTCCGGTCTCGGCGGACCTGGCCCGCAAGATGGTCTTCGTGGGCGGCCCTCGGCAGGTGGGCAAGACGACCTTCGCTCTCGGGCTGCTCGGCCCGCGGGCGGACGAATCGCACCCCGCCTATCAGAGCTGGGACTCAACGCAGGACCGCGAGCGGCTGCTGGCCGGGGAATTGCCCCCGGGCCAGCCGCTGGTCCTTCTCGACGAGATCCACAAATTCGCGCGTTGGCGCAATCTGCTCAAAGGCTTCTACGACAAGCACAAGTCCGGCGTTTCCTTCCTGGTGACCGGCTCGGCGAGGCTCGACTACTATCGCAAGGGCGGCGACTCGCTTCAGGGCCGCTACCATTACTACCGATTGCACCCCCTTTCGCTTGCCGAGGTCGACGCCGAGATGCGCCCCTCCTCGTTGGAGCATCTCATGCGCTATGGGGGCTTCCCCGAACCGTTCCTCCGAGGCGATGACCGGGAATGGCGCCGATGGCTGCGGGAACTCCGGGAGCGGGTCGTGCATGAGGACCTCCGGGACCTGGAGCGCGTCCGCGAAGTCTCCTTGATAGACTTGCTGCTGCATCACTTGCCCGCCTGCGTGGGCTCTCCCCTGTCGGTCAAGAGCCTGAGTTCGCTCCTGCAAGTGGCGCACGAATCGGTCGAGTCATGGATCTCCGTGCTGGAACGGCTCTACGTATGCTTCCGAATCGCTCCCTTTGGAGGCCCCCGCATCCGGGCGGTCAAGAAGGAGAAGAAGCTCTACCTCTGGGATTGGTCCCAGGTCCCGGAGCCAGGCCCGCGCTTTGAGAATCTGGTCGCCTGCCAACTGCTCAAATACTGCCATTGGCAGGAGGACGTCGAAGGCCGTTCCATGGAACTGCGCTATCTGCGCGACACGGACAAGCGCGAGATCGACTTCGTCGTCCTGAGGGAGGGCAAGCCCGAATTCGCGGTTGAATGCAAGACGGGCGAAAGCGCCCCGTCGTCAGCCGCGCGCTACTTCCGCGCGCGGACTCCGATAGCGTCCTTCTATCAGACCCACCGCGGGCGCAAGGATTTCGGCCACGCCGCTACGGATGTGCGCGTCTTGCCCTTCACGAGCCTTTGCCGGGAGCTGGGACTGCCGTAAGTTGAAGCCTGGTCCCGGCAGCTGGAGCGGCTGGCCAGGGCCGTGAAGCGCTACGGAAGCCGGCGGGTTATCGGGGGCCGACAGAGCGGAGCGGCGGCGACTTCGTTATTGAATTGTGATGTAAATTCCAATGCTTTATTGGAATTTCCTCCAGCGCTGGAGGAAATCAAAAAAAAGATGCTGACAGCATATGCGGTTTTATCGATACAGCTCGCCATCGCGGTCCCTACCCGACTGGATTTTCCGGGCTGATGCCGCCGCCTGCCTGAGGCGGAGACTACTTGCTCAGGCTCCTAGAGCAGACCGCAGGCGGCGAGCTGTCGCCGCAGCAGCTTCCGGTTCGGCGCGGTCATAGGAGTCAGGGGCAGGCGGGGCTCCCCGCGACAGAGCCCCAGCATCTCCAGGGCGGCCTTGACCGGGATGGGGTTGGTCTCCAGGAACAGGGCCTTGATCAGGGGAAAGAGCTTGAGGTGCAGGGCGCGCGCCTTCTTGAAATCCCCGGCCAGAGCGGCCGCGCACATGGCCGCGGTCTGCTTGGGCGCCACGTTGGCCACCACCGAGATGACGCCGGACGCGCCTACGGCCATCATGGGCACGGTCAGGCTGTCGTCGCCGGAGAGCACGGCGAAGCCCTGGGGCGCCCCGGCCAGTATCTCGCTGACCTGGTCCAGGCTGCCTGAGGCCTCCTTGACCGCGGCCGCGTTCGGACAGTCCGCTACGATGCGCAGGAGGGTCTTGGGCTGGATGTTGACCGCGGTGCGCCCCGGGATGTTGTAGACGATGATCGGCAAGCGCGTGTTGCGCGCCACGGCGCGGAAGTGCTGGTAGAGCCCCTCCTGGGTGGGCTTGTTGTAGTAGGGAGACAGCACCAGCAAGGCGTCGGCGCCCAGGCTCTCGGCCTCGCGCGCCAGCTCCACGGCCTTGGCCGTGGCGTTGGTGCCCACCCCGGCGATCACGGGCAAGAGCCCGCGGGACTCCTCCAAAGTCATGCCCACCACCCGGCGGTACTCCTCGTGGCTCAAGGTAGCTGCCTCGCCCGTGGAGCCGCAGGGCACCAGGCCCGCGGTGCCGGCGCGCAGGTGGAGGCGCACCAAGCGGCGCAGCGCGGCCTCGTCGAGCGACCCACCCTTGGCGAACGGCGTGGCCAAAGCCACGTAGGAACCCGCGAACCTCATGGTCGAACCTCCCCTGAGAACACGATCCGGGCCGGACCGCACAGCCGCAAGCCGCCCGCGGTCTTGAAAGACACGGTCAAGGTCTGCCCGCCGCGCACGCGCACCCGGACCGGCGGCCGCAGCCAGCCCAGCTTCCAGGCGACCACGGCCGCCGCGGCCGCGCCCGTGCCGCAGGCCCAGGTCTCACCCTCCACGCCCCGCTCGTAGGTGCGCAGGTCCAGGCCCGCGCCCGCCCGGCGCACGAAATCCACGTTGGCCCCGGCGCGGCCGAAGGCCCGGTGCCTCCGGATGGCCCGGCCCAGCCCAGCCACGTCCAGCCCCGCCAAGCTGCGCACCGGGACCACGGCGTGCGGCACGCCCACCTCCACGAAGTGCGCGGTCAGGGCCCGGCCTCCGGCCCGCAGCCTCAGGCCCAGGCGCAGGCCTCGCGGCTCGGGCATGTCCACGGCGACCGACTCCCGGCTCATGACGCGCGCCGCGACCGCGCCGGCGCTGGTGCGCAGACGCAGGTCCCGCCCGGCCCAGCCCTGGGCAAAGGCCCACCAGGCCGCGCAGCGCGTGCCGTTGCCGCAGAACGCCTCGGAGCCGTCCGAGTTGAAGTAGCGCACGGCCGCGCCGCCGGCGGCGCGGCGCACCAACAGCAGGCCGTCCGCGCCCACGCCCGCGCGGCGATCGCAGAGCCGGCGCGCCCAGGCCCCCGGGGCGCGCACCGCGGACGCCAGGAGCACGAAGTCGTTGCCGGCCGCGGTGAGCTTCCAGAAGCGCATCAGCGCCGCGCCTCGGCCAGGGCGGCGCAGACCTTGGCGGTGAACGGAGCGGAGTCGGCCTGCGCCGCGGCCTGCCGCAGCCAGGACTGCGCCTGGGCCCGGCGACCGGCCTTAAGCTCCAGGCGAGCGCGCACGTAGAGCCCCAGGGGATCGCCGGGCGCCGCCTGCAGCAGGGCCTTGGCCGCGGCCTCGGCCTCCGCCGCGCGGCCCGCCTCCATGAGCCAGAGGGCCCGGGCCCGCAAGGCCTCGGCCTGGCGGGAGCGGGCCGGCCCCTCCAGCGTGGCCAGGGCCTCGTCGACGCGGCCCGCGGCGCGCAGGATGAGGGCCAGGTCCAGGCCGGCTTCCGCATCGCCCGGGTCCAAGGCCAGGGCCCGGCGCACGGCCAGCTCCGCGGTGCGGTAGTCCCGCGCGTCGTAGAGCTCCTCGCCGTATTCCCGCCACAGGTCGCCCCTCTGCGGCAAGCCCTCCAGGGCCTTCTCGTAGTGGTCCGCGCTGCGGTCCAGGAAGCCCAAAGCGTGGTCGATCTCGGCCAGGCCCAGGTGGCCTAGGGCGTTGTCCGGGTCGAGGCGCAGGAGCTTCTCGTAGACGGGCTGGGCCTGCTCCTCCAGGCCGGAGCGGTGCAGGAGCATGGCCAGCCGTTCCTGGAAGTCCCGGTCCCGCGGGTAGAGCCGCGCGGCCACCTGATAGGTGCTCAGGCTCTTGTCCAGGCGCCCGGTCACCTCGTAGCTCGCGGCCAGCAGGGCGTAGCCGCGCCGCAGGTCGTCGCCGCGGAGCTTGAGCAGGCCGTCGGGATAGAGGGCCGCGATGACCTCCTCGTAGCGCCCCGCCCCGAACTGCCTCTGGAGGTTCTTGATGGTCTCGCTGCGGGAGCCCCACAAGCCCCAGGCCGGGGCGGCCGCGGCCAGCAGGGCCGCCAGGAGCGCGGTCCTCATCGGCGGCCCTCCGGCCCCCAGTCGCGGGCCAGGGACTCCAGGGAGAACAGGAGGAGGCTCTCCATGGCCGGGCGCAGGGCCTTGGTGGCCGCGATGACGCCCTTGGCCATGGCCTCCGGGGCCCGGGCGGTCTCCGTGACCCCGATGTCCCCGACGCGGGGAGAGATGAGGAACTGCGCCTGCTTCTTCTGTTCCCGGGCCAGGATGGACCCGCGGATGTCGATGACCTGCTCGAACATCTCCAGCACGGAGCGGGGCTGCGCGCTGCGGTAGTCGCTCTCCGCGGTGCTGGCCAGGACCCACTGCGCCCCCATGGCCCGCGCCGCGTCGACGGGGACGTAGTCGACCACGCCGCCGTCGACCAGGAAGCGCTGGCGGTAGGGCACGGGGGTGAACACGCCGGGCAGGTTCATGCTGGCGCGCACGGCCGTGGCCACGTCGCCCTCGCGGAAGAGCACGCGCTCGCCGGTGCGGATGTCCATGGCCACGCAGGCGAAGGGGATGGGGAGCTGGTCGAAGCGCAGCCCGCCGATCTCGGCGCGGATGAGCTTCTCCGTGTTCTCCGACGAGAGCAGCTTGTCGGCCAGCATGAGCTGGACCAGGCGAACGCTGTTGAAGTTGGAAGCCATGCCGAGGCTCAGGCTGGCCATGATCTCCCAGATGCGCCGGACCGGCCGGCCCGCCGCGTACATGGAGCCGATGACCGCCCCCATGGAGGTCCCGGCCACGGCGTCGATGGGGAAGCCCGCCTGGCCCAGGACCTGCAGGACCCCCACGTGGGTTGTGGCGCGCGTGGACCCCGCGGAGAGCACCAGGCCCACGGTGGGCCGCCGGGAGCGGGGCCGCGAGGTCAGGTCCCGCCAGAGGTGCGCGCGCAGCAGGCCGTCGGGCGAGTAGTCCGGGGAGGCCCCGGCCGCCTGGACGCAGAGCAGCGATGCCAGCAGGAGCCCGGCGAGCTTCACGGCGCCAGGTCCCGGCCCACGGCCCGCTCCAGACGGGCCCGGGCCAGGGTGGACTCGGTCAGCGATTCCAGGTGGGAGAGGCGCAGGTCGATGACGGTCATCAGGGCGCGCAGCTTGCCCAAGGAGGCCGCCGAGCCCGGCGCGGCCTTCTCGTAGATGCCGGAGACGGCGCGGTACTGCGCGCTGCGCAGGCCCGCCTCCAGCCTCCAATAGGACAGCTGCTCGCAGGCCTTCCGGACCTCGAGGCGGACCTGGTCCTGGAGCGCGGCCCGCTTGAGCTGGCCCTGGCGCTGCTCGGCTCGCCTCTGCAGCAGCTTGGTGAAGATGTCGTAGGTGAAGGGCAGCTTGATGCCGACGCCGATGTCCCAGTTGTTGTGGCGCAGGGGAAAATTCTGGTCCGTGAAGTCGTAGTCGCCGGCCAGGTACAGCGTCGGGTAGCGCCGGCTGATGGCCAGGGTCACGGCCAGGGCGTCCATCTCCGCCTTGTAGGTCTCGGCCTGCAGCTCCGGCCTCAGCTCCAGGGCCCAGAGGGCCGCCTTCCGGGGGTCCACGGCGGCGGTCTGCGGCTCGATGCGCCCCGTGACGCGGAACGCCGTATCGAGCTCCAGGTTCAAAGCCCTGAGGAACTCCAGCCGCCGCAGGACGGACTGCCGCACGGCCTCCGCCGCCAGGAGCCGGGACTTCTCGGCGATGCCCTCCGCCTCGATGCGCTCCCAGGGGCTCAGGCTCAGGGCCGCGGCCAGGCGCTGGGCCTCGCTGACCGTCTTGGTGGTGGCGTCGAGCCGCTCCTGCGCCAGGAGCAGGCGGTAGAAGGCCTCCTTCACCACCATGACGATGTCCATCTTGACGGTCTCGTAGTTGCTTTCGGCCTGCTTGAGCGCGGCCTGGGCCATGCGCAGGGTGCTGACGCCGCGGCCGCCCTCGTAGAGCGGGAAGTTCATGTAGCCCCGGCCCGAGAAGATGTTCTCGGAGCCGCTGGGGTTGAAGGTGGAGTTCCGGGGGAAGGCCAGGACGCTGCCCAGCGCCGGGGAGAAGGCGATGGGGTAGCGGGCGTCGAACTTGGCCGCCGACGCCTGCACGCCGAACTCGGGCAGGAACTCGAGCTTGGCCTCGGTGAGCCTCTGCCGGGCGATGATGCGGTCCTGGCCGGCGGAGAGCAGGCGCGAGTCGTTGCGCAGGGCGCTGGACAGGGCTTCGTCGAGGTCGAAGGAGCGCTCCTCCAGACCCTCTGGGGCGGGCGCGGAGACGACCGCCAGGGCCGGTGCGGGGACGGCCGCGGCCGCCTGGGCGGGAGCCGCCCGCAGGAGGAGTGCGCCGAGCGCCGCCGCCGCCAGAGAGGTCATCGCTAGACTTTGAAGGCCTGGGTCAGATGCTGGAGCTCGAGCTTGAGCGAGGCCAGGTCCGCGCGCGCGGCCGCGGCGCCTTCCGGCAGCTTCCGGGCGATCTCGTCCACGCGCGCGGCCAGGTGCTCGGCGAGGCTGCGGTCCTTCTGGACCAGCGCCTGCAGGCCGGCGATCATGGCGTTGAACTCCTCCTGCAGCTCCATAAGCTCGTCGCCCGTGCGCAGGGACACCCGATGGGTCAGGTCGCCCTTGGCCACGCTCTGGGCCGACCTCTCGAAGCGGAAGATGGGCCCGGCGAAGCGATGGGAGACGAAGACCGAGATGAGCAGCATCAGGGCCAGGTAGAGGACGAGCTTGACCAGGATGATGGCGTTGAACTGCGCCGCGGCCGCGGCCAAAGACGGCGCCTCGTTCATGATGAGGCGGTACATGTTGTAGTAGATGTCCCCGCCGATGATCAGCGAGGCGCACAGGACGCTGAGGAAAACCAGCCCCACGTATTTGAACTGGAGCTGGCGCTTGACCAGGACGGTGCGGCGCTGGAACTTCTGGGGCTCGGCCATGGCCTATCGGGGCGCCAGGGCCTTGGCCTTGGCGGCGCAGCCCGTGCAGACCAAGTCCGCCAGGGCCAGCCACTCCGGCGTCACGGTCTTCAGGGTACCGGTGGCCTTGTCCAGGGGGACTCCCACGACCTCGTTGCCGCGCAGGGCCACCATCTGGCCGAACTTGCCCTCGGCCGCGAGCTGGGCGGCCTTGACCCCGACGCGCGTGCCCAGGATGCGGTCGAACATGGTGGGCGGCCCGCCGCGCTGCATGTGGCCGATGACCGCGCTGCGCGTCTCGACGCCGGTCTTCTTCTCGATGATCTCGGCGAGCTTCTCGGCCACTCCGCGCTTCTTGAGGATCATGTGCCCGAACTCGTCGACCTCCTCCATGCCCGTCTCGCCCATCTCCAGGGCCTCGGAGGCCACCACCAGCGCGACCTTCTTGCGCGCGTGGGCCTCCTTCAGGCGCCGGGCCATGTCCTCCACGTCCACCCTGCGCTCGGGCAGGCAGACGTAGTCGGCCCCCGCGCCCATCGCGGTGTAGAGGGCGACCCAGCCGGCGTGGCGGCCCATGACCTCCAGGACCATGATGCGGCGGTGGCTGCGGCCGGTGTCCACGAGGCGCTCGGCGGCCTCCATGGCCAGGGTGGCCGCGGTGTCGAAGCCGAAGGTGAAGTCGGTGGCGGAAAGGTCGTTGTCCATGGTCTTGGGCACGCCGACCACGGCGCACTTGTGCTCCTTGTGGAGCTTGGAGGCGACCCCCAAGGTGTCCTCGCCGCCCATGGCGATGAGGGCGTCGAGGCCCAGCCTCTTGAAGGTCTCCAGGACCGCGGGCACCCCGTTCTCTTTCTTGTACGGGTTGGTGCGGGAGGTGCCCAGGATGGTGCCCCCCTTGCCCACGATCTCGGCCACGTCCGCCGGGGCCAGGACCTGGTGCTCGCCCGTCAGCATCCCCTTCCAGCCCTCCTGCAGGCCGAGGCACTCGTAGCCCAGGGCCGCGGCCTGGATGACCGCGCCGCGGATGGCCGGATTCAATCCGGGGCAGTCGCCGCCCCCGGTGAGTATGCCGACGCGCCTGCCTTTCTTGGTCATGAGCGAGATCCTCCTGGCTAGAAGCTTCCGCTGTATTTGAGCTGCACGATGCGCTCCGGGCCGCGGGAGGTGTTGTCCGCGAACCAGCCGCCCTGTCCGATGCGGCGCACGGCGAAATCCACCCGCAGCTTGGGAGTGAGGTACACGCGCAGGCCCGAGTTGATCCGGCTGTCGTTGAAATTGCCGATGTTGTCCCACTCGAAGAGGACCACGGCCTTGTCCTGGATGCCGTAGGTCAAGGGGATGGAGCCGAAGATGGAGTTGGAGTCGAAATCCGAGATGTTGAACGAGGGATGGGCCTGCAGGCCGGGCAGGCCGAGCTCCTGGGTGGCCACCACGTAGAAGCCGCGCTGGCGGTCGTGGAACTTCTTCTCCACAGGGCTGTAGTCGTAGCCCTGCCCGTCGTAGCCGACCCCCAGGGCCGGCAGGTAGCGGTCGCCGTCGTAGCAGCGGAATTTGACCTGGACCTCGGGCGGCCGGACGCGCACCGTGGTGTCGTTGCCGATGAGGCCGTTGATGGCCAGCGACGCCCCCAGGTTCAGCCGGGGGTAGACCCCGAACGAAGCGTACTCCAGCAGGCCCCCGTGGGAATAGGCCCTGGTCTGGGAGGAGTAGCCGCCGTAGTCCAGGACCGCGGCCGTGGGGGCGTCGATGACGGCGGCCTCGGCCGCGTTGAGGCCGGTGCTCTCGCTCCCCTCGGGCCGCTGCCGGGGCGCCTCGATGCGCTTGGGGCGGATCTTGATGGGCTTGAGGTCCGCCGGAGCCTCCGGGGGCTCGGCTGCCCGCCCGGGCGTCCCAGCCCAGACCGACAGGAACGCCGCCAGCACGCCCGCTCTGATCAGCAAAGGGTCTCCTTCACGGCTTGGAATCCAGGGCCGCGGCCACGCGCTCGTGGAGCTTGGCCATCTCGAAGGGCTTCTGGATCACCTCGTGGGCCCCGCTCATGAGGGCGATCCCCTTCTCCCGGGTCGTGTCGCGGCTGGTCATGATCAGGATGTAGGGAGCCTGGGCGCCCAGCTTGTTGGTGATCTCGTAGGCGACGTGGTAGCCGTCGATGTAGGGCATCATCACGTCGAGGAGGATGAGGTCGAGCTTCTCGGCCAGGGCGATCTGGAGGGTCTCCTTGCCGTTGGCGGCCTTCAGGGTCTCGTAGCCGTGATGGGCCAGGTCCCGCTCCAGGAGATCGAGCAGGTCGGGATCGTCGTCCGCGACCAGTATGCGCTTCTTATCCGCCATGGTTTGTCCCTGGGGTTTTGTGGGTAGATTCTAACAGATTTTGGTCTCCGCAGCGCCGGGAAATCACTTCTTGGCCTCCTCCTCGCCGCCGCCGAGCACCTCCCGGACCGTCGTGATGCCCGTCTTGGCCTTCTCCAGCCCGTCCTGGATGAGCAGGCGCATCCCCTCCTCCACGGCCACGACGCGCAGGACGTCCGCCGAGACGTTCTTGATGCAGGTCGCGCGCAGGCGGTCGCTCATCACCATCAGCTCATGCTGGCCCATGCGTCCCTTGAACCCCATGCCCCGGCATCTCGGGCAGCCCGGCCCCTTGTCGTAGAGCTTCGCGCCCTTGGGCAGGTCCACGCGGTTGGCGGCGAAGACCCCGGCCTCCTCGGGAGTCGGATCGTGGGAGGTCTTGCACTCGGGACAGAGCCGGCGGCTCAGCCTCTGTCCCAGGATCGCCTTGATCGTGCTGGCGACCAGGTAGGCGGGTATGCCCATCTCCACCAGGCGGCCGATGGCCGAGGGGGCGTCGTTGGTGTGGATGGTGGAGAAGACCAGGTGCCCGGTCATGGCCGCCTCCATGGCGGTCTCGGCCGTCTCCTGGTCGCGGATCTCGCCGACCATGATCACGTCGGGGTCCAGGCGCACGAAGGACCTCAGGGCCATCGCGAAATTGAACCTCTTGTCCTCCCCGAGCTTGATCTCGGGGTTGATGGGGACCTGGATGATCCCGTCGAGGTTGTACTCGACGGGGTTCTCGGCCGTCAGGATCTTGATCTCCGGCTTGTTGATGTAGTTGAGCGCCCCGTAGAGGGTCGTGGATTTGCCGGAGCCGGTGGGGCCGCAGCAGAGGATGAGGCCCGAGTTGCGCTTGCCCCCGACCCCTTCCAGCAGGCCCAGGAACCTCTCCTGGGTGTCGGGCATGAACCCCATGGTCTTGATGTCCACCTGGACCGAGGCCCGGTCCAGGATGCGCATCACGCAGGCCTCCCCGAAGGCCGAGGGGATGACCTCCACCCGGAACTCGATGGGGTTGCCGCGGACCAGGACCTGGATGCGCCCCGATTGGGGGATGCGCCGGTCGGAGATGTTCATGGAGCCCGTCATGATCTTGATCTTGGAGATGATGGCGTTGCGGTAGGACCAGGGGATGCGCATCTTGCCCTCGCGCAGGGCGCCGTCGACGCGGTAGCGCACCATCACCTTGGCGTGCTTGCCGCTGGGGTCGTCGAAGGGCTCGATGTGGATGTCCGAGGCCTTCATGCCGATGGCCTCGAAGATCATGGCGTGGGCGAACTTCTCCACCTCCGGCGCCGAGCTGTCGACGTCGGTGATCTCCGCCTTCTTGGCGCCCGCTGCTTCCTGGCCGACCTTGAGCTCGGCCTCGGGCTGGGCGCCGGCGGGCGCTTCCGCCTTGGCTCCCGTCTTGGGGTCTTCCCGGGGGTCGTCTTTCCTAGTCGACACTGATCTCTCCAGTCTTGCCCAGCACCTCTTGCAGGCTGGTCAGCCCGGCCTTGGCCTTCTCCAGGGAGTCCTGGATCAGGAGATGCATGCCGTCCTGCATCGCCGCCTGGCACACGTTGGAGGCGGAGACGTCCTTGTGGCAGGCCTCCCGGACGTGGTCGCCCACCACCATCAGCTCGTACATGCCCAGGCGCCCCCGGAAGCCGCTCATCATGCATTTCGGGCAGCCTTTGGCCCGGTAGAGCTTCGTGCCGGGGGGCAGCGCCACGCGGTTGGCCTTGAAGACCTCCGCCTCCTCGGGCGGCGGGTCGTACTCCTCCCGGCAGTCCGCGCAGAGGCGGCGGCTGAGCCGCTGGGCCAGCACCGCCTTGAGCGTGTCGGCGATCAGGTACCCCGGCAGCCCCATCCCGACCAGACGGCTGACCGAGGAGGGGGCGTCGGTGGTGTGGAGGGTGGCCAGGACCAGGTGCCCGGTCATGGCCGCCTCCATGGCGATCTCGGCCGTCTCCTCGTCGCGGATCTCGCCGACCATGATGACGTCCGGGTCCAGGCGCAGGAAGGAGCGCAAAGACGAGGCGAAGTTGAAATGTTTGCCCTCCCCCAGCTTGATGTCCGGGTTGACGGAGACCTGGACCACGCCCATGATGTTGTACTCCACGGGGTTCTCGGCCGTCCAGATCTTGATGTCCGGCCGCTTGATGTGGTTCAGGGCGGCGTAGAGGGTGGTGGACTTGCCGGAGCCCGAGGGGCCGCAGACCAGGACGAGCCCGAAGTTCTTCTTGCCGCCGATCCCCTTGAAGAGGCCCAGGAACTTCTCGTGCATGTCCGGCAGGAAGCCGAGCTTGTTGACGTCCACCAGCATCTCCCGGCGGTCCATCACGCGCAGCACGCAGGACTCGCCGTACACCGTGGGGATCATCTCGACCCGGAACTCGATGGGGTGGTTCCTGGCCATGATGTGGATGTGGCCGGTCTGCGGGATGCGGCGCTCCGTGATGTTCATGGTCTCGGTCAGGATCTTGATCTTGATCATGACCGCGCTGCGGTACATCCAGGGGATGACGGAGAGCTTGCCGCGCCGGAGCACCCCATCGACCCGGTAGCGCACCCGCACCCGGGAGTGCCGCCCCGCCGGGTCTTCGAAGGGCTCGATGTGGATGTCCGAGGCCTTCATGGTCAAGGCGTTCATGATCACGGCGTTGACGATCTTCTGGACCTCAGGCGTGCCGGGGTCGACCTCCGAGACGTCGACCTTCTCGTCCTGCAGCTCCACGTCCGTGCTGGCCACCGACGCGGCCATCTCCCGGGCCTGCTCCACCATCTGGCCGAGCCTGCTCTCGGCCTCTTCGTAGTCGACCTCGCCGTCCTTTTCGGCGGTCTCCGCGGGAGCCTCGGCCTCCGCCCAGGCGGCGTCGGCCGGCAGCTCCCAGGCCTCCTCGGACTCCTCCGGCCCGGCCTCCTGGGCCTCCTCCTCAGGCTCCTCCTCGGGCTCTTCCGGCGCGGCCTGCGCCCAGGCCGACTCGGCCTTCTTCTCGTAGTGCGCCGTGATGGCGGCCTTGATCTCGGCCGCCGGGGCCAGGACCGCCTTCACGTCGCAGCCCGTCAGGAGCTTGAGCTCGTCCAGGACCAGGACGTTGAGCGGATCGGAGATCGCGACCATCAGGGTCTGCCCGGTCTTGTTGAAGGGGATGAGGGTATGCTGGCGCGCGAGCTTCTTGGGGACCAAGGCGGTCACGTCCCTGGAGATCTCCGCGATACTGGACATGCTGATGCAGGCGAGTCCGCATTCCTGGGCCACGAACTCGAGCAGCTTCTCCGGCCCGATGTAACCCTTGCTGACGAGGATCGAGCCCAGCTTGCGCTGGGACTGCTTGCGGATATCCAGCGCCTCCTCGAGCTGGGCCTGGGTGAGGGTCCCCCGCTCGACGAGGGTGTTGGCCAGGCGGCGCGGGAGGTCCAGGGCGATCACATCGCCGGCGTCCGCGGGCGCCTCCGGGGACTTGGCGCGGGCGGCCTTGGCGCTCTTACGGAGCTGGCGGTAGAACTTGTCCTGGGCGGCCACGATGTCGCGCTCGGAAGCCAGCGTGGCCGTGACCTCGCAGCCCGCTATGATCTTGAGGTCGTCCAGGATCATGACGTTGAGGGGGTCGGCGATGGCCACGGTCAGGCGCTCCGGCGTCTTGTCGACCGGGATCAGCATGTGCTTGCGCGCCAGCGCCTTGGGCACGGTCAGGAGGGCCTCGTCCGGGATCGCGGGGAGCCGGGCCAGGTCGATGCGCTCGAGCCCGCATTGCCGGGCCACGAATTCGAGGAGCTGGTCCTCTTTGACGAAGCCTTCGGAGACCAGGAGCGCGCCC
>JAQUNT010000009.1:0-842 GCA_028717525.1 Elusimicrobiota bacterium | reverse complement strand
ATCGCGCCCAGCTTGATGCCGCGGGTCTTCTTCTGGGCCGCCAGCGCGCGGTCCAGCTGATCCTGGGTGAGGAGCCCCTCCAGCACCATGAGGTTGGCCAGGCGGATCGACAAGGTCAAGGAGATCGCGTCTCCGGCGCCCCTTTCCTCAGCCATGCGCTGTCCTGGTCAGCCTCCCAACCGAAAGCGTCTCGCGGCCGGCTAGATCACGCCGGCTTGGAGTCCAGGCCCGCGGCCACGCGCTCGTGGAGCTTGGCCATGTCGAAGGGCTTCTGGATGGTTTCTTGGGCCCCGCTCATGAGGGCGATGCCCTTCTCCCGCGTGGTGTCGCGGCTCGTCATGATGATGATGTGAGGCGCCTTGGCGCCCAGTTTCTCGGTGATCTCGTAGGCGACGTGATAGCCGTCGATGTGGGGCATCATCACGTCGAGAAGGATGAGGTCGAAGGTCTCGGCCAGAGCGATCTTCAGGGCATCCCGGCCGTTGGCGGCGGTCAGGATGTCGTAGCCCTGATGCGAGAGGTCCCAACGCAGGAGGTCGAGCAGGTCCGGGTCGTCGTCCGCGACTAGGATGCGCTTTCGATCCGCCATGACTTTTCCCCTAAGATCCGGCCGATAGATTCTAACAGATTTTTATCCACCGTGACTCGCGCATCAAGCTCCAGCACCGCCGTGCCCTCCGGGGTCTCGTGCTCCAGGATGACGGGACAGGGGCCCGGACAGCGCTCGAGGGCCTCGCGCAGCTCCTCCAGGGAGGAGTCGTCCATGGACCCGGGGTCGCAGGCCAGGCGCAGGCGCCGGGCGTTGCGGCTGGCCGCGGTCTCCAGCTGCAGGATGTCCTGGA
>JAQUNT010000008.1 GCA_028717525.1 Elusimicrobiota bacterium | reverse complement strand
CAAGCTCCTGGGCCGGCTCCAGGAAGGCGCCGGCGCCGACTGGGCCCTGGTCAAGCTCGACCGGCCCGCGGCCGGACACAAGCCTCTGGCGCTCAACAAGGCCGGCACCCCCGCCAACAAGACCCCGCTCTTCGTCATCGGCCATCCGGCGGGACTGCCCACCAAGGTCGCGGGCGGCGCCACCGTGCGCGACGCCTCCCCGGAGGGCTACTTCGTGGCCAACCTCGACACCTACGGCGGCAACTCCGGCTCCGCGGTGTTCAACGCCTACACCGGGCTGGTGGAAGGCATCCTGGTCCGCGGTGAGAACGACTACGTCTGGAAGGGGGACTGCATGGTCTCCAACAAGTGCCCGGAGGACGG
Source organism: Elusimicrobiota bacterium (assembly GCA_028717525.1). Taxonomy (GTDB): domain Bacteria; phylum Elusimicrobiota; class Elusimicrobia; order UBA1565; family UBA9628; genus UBA9628. The sequence continues at coordinate 14,471 of JAQUNT010000008.1, read as the reverse complement.
CTGCCGCGGCGAGGATGTGACCAAGCTTTCGGCGGTGCTCTCCAGCCTGCCCAAAGCCCGCCGGGCGCAGGAGCAGCTGGCCCGCGTGGCGCCCATAGGCCAGGCCCTGGAGACCGCCCTGCCAGGTCTAGCGGCCCAGACCCCGGACTTCGACCTGGCGCGGCCTTAGCCTAGCCCCGGCAGAAGGCGGCCATGGCCCGCAGGGCCCGGTCCGCGGACCGGAACACGGGCAGGCCGTGCCCGCGCGCCTCGGCCACGTACGGGTCGTAGAGCGAGCCGCAGGCCACGCTGCAGACCACCGGCTTGCCCGAGGCCTTGGCCAGCTCCCCCAGCCGGGCCGGGAAGGAGTCGGCCAGCCCCTCTTCCGGCAGGGTCTTCATGGCCGGCGTCAGCGGGATGCCGGCCGCCACCAGGCCGTCCACCAGCGGCGATTCCAGCACGGCGGCCGCGATCTCGACCAAGGCGGCGTCGGTCGCCATGGGCGTGACGTCCAGGGGATTGCGCACGTCCACGATGGAATCGAGCTTGTGCTTCTTGAGGATCCCGGCCAGCGTCTTGCCCAGGGCTCCGTCCGTGGGTGAGGCGGTCACCGGGCCTTGGGGGAGGATGCTGTCGGCGGTGCCCGCGGTCTCGAAGCCCGCGTTGCTCAGGACGAAGAGCCGCCCTTGGCCCACGGGGCGGCCGTGGCAGAAGCACGACATCTGCGTCTGCTCCTCGAAATGGTCGAAGTTCTCCGCGAACAGGGCGCCCGCGGCGGTCAGCACGGAGCGGGCCACCACGAAGTCCCCGGCGATGGAGGCCGTGTGCCCCATCACCGCCTTGGTCCCGGTCGGGGTGCGGCCGGCCTTGTACACGATGACGGTCTTGCCCGTGGCCCGGGCCCGGGCCACGCCGTGCGCGAGCTTGAGGCCGTCCTCTTCCTTCAAGCCCTCCAGATAGACCAGCACGACCTTGACCGTCTCGTCCTCCACCAACTGCTCCACGTAGTCGCAGACGGTCACGTCCATCTGGTTGCCCACGGTCACGCAGTAGGCGGGCTTGAGCCACTCCATCTTGCTCACCACGGAGATGACGAAGGCGCCGCTCTGGCTGACGAAGGCCGTGCGCGCGTGGGCGGGGTTCTCCTCCGCGCCCAGGACCAGCTTCCTCTTCGGGATGAAGAAGGTGTTGACCTTGGCCGGCACGGAGACGATGCCCAGGGAGTTCCCTCCCGAGACCGCGAAGTCGGGGTTCTTCCTGCGGCCCGCGGCGATTACGTCCAAGACCTCGGCATGCACTCCTTCGCTGCCCGACTTCTCGCCCATGCCGCCGGAGATGAGGGCCACCCCGCGGACCTTCCCGGACTCGGCCGAGGCGCGCAGCAGGGCCGGGACCTCGGGAGAGGGCACGGCCACCACGAACATGTCCACCGGCTCCGGGAAGTCGGCGGGGCTCTTGAAGCACCGGGCCCCGTCGATCTCGCCCGCGTAGTCCTTGAGCAGGAAGAGCCGGCTCTTGTCGAAGCCGGCCTCCACGACGTTGTTCAGGATGATGCGGCCCATGTTCATCTTCTTCTCGCTGACCCCGGCCACGGCCACGGTCGCGGGCTTGAGCAAAGACCAGACCGCCTTGGGCGAGGGGAAGTCCCGGGAGGCGGAGCGGGCCTTGCGGAAGCGCAGGACGCCGTCCAGGGCCACGATGCGCTCGTCGGATACGGCCAGAGGGTTGACCTCGACCTCCTCGATCGCCCAGGGGCTGGTTCCCCCATCCGAGAATCGGGCGAGCAGCCTTTGGAAGCCGTCGAGCCAGCGCAGCAGGGACGCGTCCTCGGCCAAGCGCCTGCCCCCGCGCACCTGGCCGGAGACGTAGCGCCAGATCCAGGCCCGGTCCAGGAAATCCTGCCAGCCGCCGCCGTCCGAGACCAGCTTGACCGCGGCGACGGCCGGGGAGAAGCCGGGCTTGAGGGCCGCGGTGAGGCCTTCGGCGTCGGTGCCTCCGATGCCCAAGGTCATGATGGGGCCGAAAGCCTTGTCGGCCCGGGCGCCGAGCATGAGCTCCTGGCCCAAGGAGAAGACCGCGTGAGGCACGAACTCGCTGACCAGGATCCCGTCCGCGTTCGGGAACTTTGATCTCATCTCCGAGAGCCGGGCCGCGGCCTCGGCTTTGGCGCAGACCTTGACCCCGCCGGCCTCGGTCTTGTGCAGGGTCTTCGCCGAGGAGACCTTGAGCACGACCTGGACTCCGGGCAGCGCCGCCAGGCTTTCCTGGAGCCGGGCGGCCGGCAGCGGGATATCCTGGAGCGGAGCCAGGAAGCACTGGGGGGTGGTCAGCCCGATCTTGTCGAGCACCTCGTAGACCTCGATCTCGGAGAGGGCCCAGCGGCCCTCTTGCGCGGCCCGGCTGAGGAGGGACTCTATCTCTTTCATGGGAGCATCATCCTAGGAAATTATTCTCCTCGGAAGCTACTCTTCGCGATGGGCCTTGACAAGGTCTGGTTATAGGGGTAACTTATTATCGGTACTAAATTATCGATAATGTAACGTAGTCTCTGCCGGGCCGCGAACCCCACAAAGAGGGCTTTTCTGTGACTTGGCGGCGGCCATGAAACACTGTCCAACATGTAATTCCATGCTTCCCGACACCAGCACGCAATGCAACTTCTGCTGGACGGTGCTGGAGGCGGAATGCTACGGCCAGCCCATCGAGCAGAAGCCCATCCGCATACCGTACAAGCTGATCCTGATCTTCCTCATGGCCGCCGCTGCCGGCGCCTATTGGTGGAAGATCCATAAGCTGCCCCCCGAGGAAGCGGGAGCGAGCGTCCGGGTCCAGGTCAAGGACCTCGCCACCCAGGTCGACGCCAGCCAAGCCGAAGCGCGCTGACCCGGAGGCCCGCGCCGGGCCGGCGTCTAGCGGCCGACCCGCCGGCACCAATCCAGCACGGCCCGGAGCTGGGCCGTGCCGTCGAGGCCCGCTTCTTCGAGCACCTTGTCCCAGCCGCCGCTGCCCAGGAAGCGGCCCTTCCGGAACGGATGCAGGGACCTGCGCATGCCGTCCTGGGAATGGAGCCAACGCGCCACGGTGGGCCAGGTGTAGTCCGTGATGGCCATGGCCCGGCGGGCCAGCCGCTCGGGGTAGATGTCCCGCTGCTCGCGCGCCGGCAGAAGGTCGAAGAGCTCGCCGCTGGAGACGTAGAAGACGTTGACCGGGACGCCCCGCTGGTCGAGCTCGGGCAGGACCTGCCGCGAGAAGACCAGCGCCGCGGCGCAGCCCTGCAGGACCACGGTCGCGTCGGACTTCCGGCTGCGGCGCCAGGCGTAGAGGCCCTTGGCCGCGGCGCTCGCGGGCGGCAGCCCCAGCGCCGCGCGGTCCGGGACCGCCACGGCGGGCCTGGCCACGAAGGGGGCGATGACCGCGGGACGGGCCTTGAGGGCCGCGATCAGGAGAGGCCAGACCTCCTGAGGCTCCCACGGGACCAGCGTGATGAGGGAGCCTTTCGGGAAGTCCCCGGCGAGGAGCTGGAGGGGCTGGGGGTCGGCATGGGTGGGTCCGTCCTCCCCGGTCATCGGGCCCGTATGGGCGTTGATCATGATCCAGGGACGGATGGGATCGCCCGTGGCGTCGCGCCGGGCCTGCTGGCCGATGGCGTGCAGGCGCGCCGGGATGTGCTCCAGGGCCGCGATGAAGGCGGAGTAGGAACTGGTCACCCCCACGTGGCGGCCGAAGCTGGAGACCCCGGACATGACCCCGCCCATGGCGTCCTCGCAGATGCCGCCCGCCGGGATCAGCCGGGAACCTGGATTGCCCCGGGCGTTGTAGAAGCCTCTCGGGAAGCGGCCGGCGGCGGCCGCGACGCTGGTGGACTCCAGCAGGTCCGCCGCGCAGACCAGCAAGGAGCCGCGGGTGAGGTCGTTGAGACGGCCCAGACAGGCGCCCAGGGCCGCGCGCAGGGCCAGCGGCCGGCCCGGGACGATGCCCAGCTCCGCGGGCGCGGGCTCGGCGCGCACGGCGTCCGTGAAGAGCAGTTCGGCCCGGGGGCCGCGCGGCCGGGGAGCGCGGGGCTTGGACCGCAAGCGCGCGGCCGCAGCCGCGAGCAGCTGCGCGGCCCGGGCCGCGAGGTCCCGGCGCCGCTCCAGGGCCCGGCGCACGCAGAGCAAGGTGTCGAAGTAGGTCCGCTCCAGGCCTTCCGGGGTCGGCTCGCCTGCGCCGCGGGGGAACTCGACCTGGAACTTCTTCTCGAAGGGGGCCACGGCTTGGTGATAGCCCTCGGAGCAGAACGGATGCCCGGCTCCGTGGGAGGCGCGGCCCTCGATGCCGTAGCGCCAGCCTTTCTTGGTCCGGTAGACGACTGCCGTGGGCTGGCCGTTGCGGAGGCTCGCGGCCAGCTTCTGGGCGGAGAGCACGCGCCGAAAATCCATGCCGTCCCCGGCGTCGACGACGTTCCAGTCGTGCAAGGCCAGCAGCTCAAGGGGGTCCCACTGGACGTAGTCGCCGGGGCGCCCGCGCGCGGCGCAGACCGCGTCGGAGTCGATGGAGGCCTGATTCCAGTCCACATGCAGGCGCAGGTTCTCCAGGCCCGCCGTGCCGGCCACGGCCAGGGCCTCATGCACCCGCCCCGGCGTCATGCCGCCCTCGCCTTCGAGCAGATGGATGCGCGGCGCCGCGGAGCCGTAGGCGTCGAGGGCGGCCAGGGCCAGGCCCGCGCCCGCGGCCAGGCCCACGCCGCTGGCTCCGGTCGCCACGGGCACGAAGGGCACGGCCGGGGTAGGGTGACCGTCGAGGGGCTTGGCGCGATGGCGCTTGAAGAGGGGCGTGGCCTGGGTCGGGTTGCGGCGGAAGCCCAGCAGGTCTTCCAGGCGCAGCTGCCGCCGCTGCGGCGCCAGCAGCGCGGGGTCGCCGATACGCACCAGCTCGTTGCGCAAGGCGTACATGGCGTAGAGCCCCATGGCCTTGTGTCCGGCCGCGTAGCAGAGCTGGTCCGCGTCCATCCGGTCCGGGCGGGAGAAATCGTAGTCCAGGCCTTCATAGAGCAGGCTTGAGACGATGCGGCCGGACGAGATGCTGCCTCCCGGATGCCCGGAGGTCGGCGCGAAATTGAACAGGATGGCGCACAAGGTCCGGTAGCAGAGGTCCACGCCTTCGAAGAAGGCCCGGTCAGCCGCCGGCAGGGCCGGGGCTCTGAGGAAGACCCCGCGCCGCGGCCGCAGGCGCAGGGCCTTGGGCTTGGGTGCCGGGGGACTCATGGCGCGTTCCCGCCCAGACAGCTGGCGCTGTCTGGGCGGAGGCGCGGAGGATATTTGGCGGGTGTCTACTCTACGTCGCAGACACGCTCAGCCTTCGCCCACTTGCCGTTGACGCGGGCGCGGACCGAGATGGTATGGGTGCCGGCTGTTTCCGGGAACCAATCGAACCAGCTGTAGCCGGCGTCGGAGCGGCAGGTCTGCCAATCCGAGCCGTCGACGGCGGCCTGGCACTCCGTCTCGCCGGCCGAGATCCTGACGGCATAGTGTCCGCGATGGACCCTTTCGCCTTGCTGCGGGTAGTCGATGGCGACTTTAGTGCGGGCAGCCTGCTTCTCTTCCACGGACTTGCTCAGGCCGGGAATCCTGACGGACAACAATCCTTTCTTTCTCACGCTTTGCCCCTCCTGCGATTATGCGACTATATGATAGTAGACAAAATTATCCAGTATCATGTCCAGACTCCAGCCAGGCAAACCGGTATCATAATGGCATCACCGCGGGGAGACGGTGACGCCTTCATCCTGGGCCAGGGGGTTGCGGCTGCGGCATCGGTGGCAGAGGCCGGCCGTCCGATTCGGGCAGTCCGACCGGCAGACAGGCAGCCTGAAGTGGAAACGGGACCCTTGTCCTGGCCGGCTCTCCACGTCCAAAGAACTGCCATGGCTGGTTATGATCTGCCGGCAGACCATCAGGCCCAGGCCGTAGCCTTTGGCGGTCTTCCGGCCCTGCCCGGTCCGGTAGAAGCCGCTGAAGATCGCTTCCTGCTCCTCAGCCGCTATCCCGATGCCTGTGTCTTCGACCGAGACCTCCACTTCCTGCGGCGGCTCGCCGCCGAGAGGCTTAAGGCTCACGCGCACCCGGCCGCGCGCCGGGGTGTACTTGAGGGCGTTGCCGATGAGGTTGCTCAGCACCAGGATCATCGTGTCCGGGTCCGCGGTGACCGGGATGGCGGTTTCCGGGAATTCCAGGAGCAGATCGATGTTCTTCTGCTCCGCCAGGGGGCGCATGAGCTCCAGGACCTCGGCGATCAGGCGGCGCAACTCGATCTGCTTGATGTCGAGTTGGAAGCTGCCGGACTGCATGCGGGCCTGGTTGAGGAAGTTGCCCACCGTAGTCTTGAGGATCTGGTAGACGCGCTCCAAGGTCAGATAGGTCTTGCGGCGCTGATCCGGGATGTCGTCGTTATCCCGCAGGAGGACCAGGGCCATTCCCATGGTGGTCAGGGAGTTGTTGAACTCGTGGCTGACCACGGAGAGCAGGTCGCTCTTCAGGCGCAGCATCCGCCGCTCCTGTTCCAGGGCGTTCTTGAGCTTGGCCAAGGCCAAGGTGAAGGCGGCGTAGATGCCCAGGGCGAGGGCCGCATTCCAGACGGTGACATGGAGCCGGGCCGGGCCAAGCCCCTCCGCCAGCCGGGGCAGGTAATCGGTCAAGGCCCAACACAGCGCCGCCAGGCCGGAAATGAGCAGACCGCTTCTCCGTCCGATATGCCATGTCGCCAGCGCGACGGGGACGAGATAGAAGAGGCCGAAACCGTACTCGATGCTCGTTGCATAGTCGGCATACCCGATGGCCGCCAGCAGGAGGAAGTTCGCGAACCAGGCGTTGCGCCGGTCGCGGGCCATGAATCCGTCGAGCATCTTCCACATGATTTGAGGTGCCGCACCTTATTATTGCAAATTAGAGAGGCCGGTTCCGGGGCCGGAATCCTTTCCGGCCTCGGCGCATCTAACTGGCGTGAGGAGGATGGTATGACTCATGCGGCGATGGCCTTGATCCTGGGCGCCGTGTCCTTCGCGGGGGCCCCGGCCGCGGCCTATACGCTGAGCGCTGCGGTGGACGCCGCTTTGCTCCGCAGCCCCGGTCTGGAGGGCGCGGGCTTCCGGGTCCAGGAGGCTGACGCCGCCTGGCGCGAGGCGCGCATGCGCCGCCTGCCCAGCCTGGCCGTGGACAGCTCGTTTACGCGCAGCGACAACCCGGTCTACGCCTTCGGCTCCCTGCTCAATCAGAGGTCATTCACCCAGGACGACTTCGCCGTGGACAAGCTCAACCATCCCGGCCTGACGAGCAATTTCCGCAACGCCTTCGAGGTGGGGGTGCCCCTTTTCACCGGCTTCCAGCTGCAGAGCGCCGAGCGCCTCGGCCGCCTGGGCCGCGACGCCGCCTCTTCCGGGCAGGAGGCCGCCGCGGCTCAGGAGCGCTACGCGGTGGTGGAGTCCTTCCTCCAGGTCCTGCTCCAGCAAGGAGTGGCCCGGAGCCTCAAGGAGCGCGTGGAGGCTTCCTCGGCCGAGATCGAGAACGCGCGCAAGCTCAAGGCCAAGGGCCTGGTCCTGGGCTCGGACTACTACGCCGCCCTGGCCAGCCTGGGCGCCCTGCGGGCCTGGCGGGTGCGCTCCGAAGCCGGCCTGGCCGCCGCCAAGTCCAAACTGGCCGCCTTGATGGGCGTGCCCGCCTCGTCCTTGGACGCCCAGGGGACGCTCTCCGAGCGGGATTGTGCGCCGGACTCCGAGCCCGAGCTGGTGGACCGGGCCCTGCGCCAGAGGCCTGAGCTCAGGCGGGCCGCCCTGCAAGAGCAGATGGCCGGGGTGGCCCGGCGCCGGGAGGGCTTGAGCCTCCTGCCGCAGGTCGAGGCCTTCGGTGCCATGGAGACGGACACCAGGGATTTCCAGGGCAACCCCTGGAACGAGATGTTCGGGGTGCGCGCCCGCCTGCCCTTGGGAGACCCGGCCTATGCCTCGCGCCGGTCCCGGGCCCAGGCGTCTTGGGAGGCGAGCCGGGCCGAGAAGCGCGGGGCCGAGGAAGGGGTGCGCATCGAGGTGGCGCAGGTCTACCAGGGCTATCGCGGCGCCTGCGCGAGCGTGCCTATCGCCAAGGATACGGTGGACAAGGCGCGGCAGTCTCTGGAGCTCTTCCGGCCGCTCTACCGCGAGGGCCGGCAGAGCATCATGGAGGTGCTCCGCGCCGAGGAGGGCATGGCCAGGGCCGAGGCCGCCTACCTCGACAGCCTCTACGGCCTGCACGCGGGCCGGGCGCGCCTGCTCCTGGCCGCGGGCGGTCTCGACGCGGCGGCGGTCGGCGAGCTGGAGAAAGGGTTGCAGGCGGCGCGATGAGCCAGCACCTGGGCGTCGCCGGCGCATTAGCCCGCGCCTTCATCCGCTCCAAGCTCACCCTGCTCATCGCCTTGGGCGCGGTGCTGCTCGGCCTCTTCGGGGTCTGGAAGCTGCCGCGGGAAGAGGAGCCGCAGATCAACGTGCCCATGTTCGACATCTTCGTGGCCCTGCCCGGGGCCAGCGCCAAGGAGATGGAGGAGCGCATCGTGGACCTCGGCGAGCGCAAGCTCTGGGAGATCCCGGGGGTGGAGTACATCTACTCGACCTCGGAGCCGGGCGGAGCCTTCTTCATCGTACGCTTCAAGGTGGGCACCAACCCCGAAGAGGCCATGACGCGCATCTATACCAAGACCTTCGCGCATCTCGACTTCATGCCTCCGGGCGCGAGCGCGCCGCTCATCAAGCCGCGCTCCATAGACGATGTGCCCATACTGGCTCTGACCCTCTCCGGCCGGGGCTTGGATGAGCTCGCCCTGCGCCGGGCCGCGGCGCGCCTGCGCCAGGAGATCAGCGCGGTACCCGACGTGTCCGAGACCGAGCTCATCGGCGGGCATCGGCGGCAGTTCCTGGTCCATCTCGACCCCGCGGCCCTGACCCGGCACCGCCTCACGCCTCTGGAGGTGGCGGGCATCATCCAGTCCACCAACCAGAAGCTGCCGGCCGGACATCTCAACCGGCCGGACCGCGACGTGGAGGTGGAGGCCGACGCCTTCATCCGCTCCGCCGCGGACCTGGCGCAGGTGGTGGTGGGCGTCTCCGGCGGTCGGCCGGTGCTGCTGGGGGACGTGGCCCGGGTGCGCGACGGCCAGGACGAGGACGAACGCGCCGTGGCCACGGGCGAGAAAGGCCCGCGCCGTCCCGCAGTCACCATCGCGGTGTCCAAGCGCCGCGGCGCCAACGCCACGCACGTGGCCGAGGAGGCGCTGGCGCGCGCCCGGGAGGCGCTGCCCGCCGGGCTGGAGCTGGCGGTCACGCGCGACTACGGCGAGACGGCCAAGGAGAAGTCCGACGAGCTGCTCTGGCACATGCTCTTGGCCACGGTCTCCGTGACGGCCCTCATCGCCCTGGCCTTGGGCTGGCGGGAAGCCGTCGTCGTGGCCATCGCCATACCGGTGACCTTGGCTTTGACCCTGCTCATCTACTACCTCTTCGGCTACACCCTCAACCGCATCACGCTCTTCGCGCTCATCTTCTCCATCGGCATCTTGGTGGATGATGCCATCGTGGTGGTGGAGAATATCCACCGCCACTTCATGATGAAGGACGGGCGTTCCCTGTGGGACCTCTCCGTGGACGCCGTGGCCGAGGTGGGCAACCCGACCTTGCTGGCCACCTGGACCGTGATCGCGGCCATCCTGCCCATGGCTTTCGTGAGCGGCCTCATGGGCCCCTACATGCGTCCCATCCCGGTCGGCGCTTCCGTGGCCATGCTCTTCTCGGTCGCCATCGCCTTCATCATCTCGCCCTGGGCCTTCGCGCACATCCTGGAGAGCTTCCCGCCCAAGGAACACAAGGGCCACGAGGAGTCCGGCCTGGACCGCATGTACCGGCGCTTCATGACCACGGTGCTCGAGGACTCCAAGGTGCGCTTCTGGTACTTCGCGGCCATGCTGGCTTTGCTGGCCGGGGCCCTGAGCCTGGTGCCCTTCAAGGCTGTGACGGTCAAGATGCTGCCCTTCGACAACAAGAACGAGTTCCAGGTGGTGCTCAACATGCCCGAGGGCACGGCCTTGGCCAGGACCGAGGAGGCGGCGGACCGCATGGCCGACTATCTCAAAACCATCCCCGAGGTGGGGCGCGTGACGGTCTACGCCGGCACGGCCTCCCCCTACAACTTCAACGGCCTGGTGCGGCACTACTTCCTCAGGCAGAGGCCTCATCAGGCGGACATCCTGGTGTCCTTGAGCCGCCGCCAGGAGCGCAAGCGGCAGAGCCACGAGATCGCCAAGGCGGTGCGCGGCCCCATCAAGGACATCGCCCGGGGTTACGGGGCCCGGGTCCAGGTGGCTGAGATCCCGCCCGGGCCGCCGGTGCTCTCGACCTTGGTCTTCGAGCTCTACGGCCCGGACGCGGCCAAGCGCGCCGAACTCGCCGGCCGCCTCAAGGCGCTTCTGGAGAAGACCGAGGGCATCGTGGACGTGGACACCTACGTCCCGGAACCGCAGCCCTTGGAGCGCCTGGCCGTGGACCGGCAGAAGGCGACCTTGAACGCGATTTCGGCCGGAGCCATCGCGCAGACCGTGAGCATGGCCTTGGACGGCTGGAGCGTGGACCTGGCCCACTTGGAGGACGAACGGGAGCCCGTGGACATCCGCCTGCGCCTGCCGCCCGGGCAGCGCCAGGATCTCCGGGCGGTCAAATCAATCACGATGCTCTCGCGCAACGGCACTCCGATCCCGGTGGGCGCTTTGACCGCGCAGAAGTCCCTGCGGCGGGACCAGCCCATCTATCACAAGAACCTGCAGCCGGTGACCTACGTGATCGCCGACGTCTCCGGCAAGCAGGAGAGCCCGGTCTACGCCATCATCAAGCTGCGCGGCCAGGTCCTTGAGCTGGCCCGCTCCATGGGCCTGGACCTCAAGGAGTACTTCACGCGCCAGCCGGAGAGCTCGCAGGAGTGGGCCCTGAAGTGGGACGGGGAGTGGCACATCACCTACGAGGTGTTCCGGGACCTGGGCCTGGCCTTCGCCGTGGTCCTGCTGCTCATCTACATCCTGGTGGTGGGCTGGTTCAAGTCCTTCAGCGTCCCCCTCGTCATCATGGTTCCGATCCCGCTGACCTTGGTGGGCATCCTGCCCGCGCATTGGGCTTTGGGCGCCTTCTTCACCGCCACCTCCATGATCGGCTTCATCGCCGGAGCCGGAATCGTGGTGCGCAACTCCATCATCCTGGTGGACTTCATCCAGCTGCGCCTGAAGGAAGGCATGCCGTTGGAGCAGGCGGTGGTGGACGCGGGCGCGGTGCGCTTCCGCCCCATGCTGCTGACGGCCGCGGCCGTGGTGGTGGGAGCGGCGGTCATACTCTTCGATCCCATATTCCAGGGCCTGGCCGTGGCCCTGATGGCCGGAGAGGTGGCGTCCACCCTGCTGTCGCGCACGGCCGTGCCGGTGCTCTACTTCCTGCTGGCCCGGCGGGAGCATCTTGAGGAGGTGGTCCGTGGCGATCGGGTTGATTGACGGTCTGGCGTTGGCGGTCGGAGGGGTCGTCGTGGCGACCATCGTCTGGTCGAGATTCGGCGGGGTCAAGCCGGCGCAGGCCGCGGAGTTGGCCAAGCAGCCGGGGGCCTTCATCCTCGACGTGCGCACCGAGGCCGAGTACGCGGGCGGGCACCTGGAGCGCGCCCAGCTCATCCCGGTGCAGAGCCTGGCCGGGCGGCTCGCGGAGCTCCCGGCGGCCAAGAAGACGCCGATCCTGGTCTATTGCGCCGTGGGCGGACGGTCGGCCGTGGCCGCGCGGCTCCTGAAGTCCAAGGGCTACGAGGCCGTGCATGACCTGGCCGGGGGCATCAACGCCTGGCGGTCGGCGGGACTGCCGGTCGTCAAATAGGAGGGGTCATGACCATCGAGCATAGAATCCGCTTCATCGCCGGGACCTTCATCCTGGCCAGCCTGGCTCTGGCGGTGTGGGTGAACATCAACTTCCTCTGGTTCACGGCCTTTGTCGGCGCTAACCTCCTGCAGTCCTCCCTGACCAAGTGGTGCCTGATGGAGGACATCCTGCGCAAGCTCGAGAAGAAGGAGGGGGGGAGCTGCTGCTGCTGCGGGGGAGAGCCTAAGCCGTAGACGGCGGGCCACCCTAACGGAACCGCCGTCCCCCTCGTAGGGGGACGGCGGTTGCGGGGAGCCCGAAGGGCTCCCCGCCATCCAACGGCAAACTACCAGTCCCAGGTCTCCACGTCCCCGGTCAGTTCGCCCAGGCGCTTCTTGACGATGTCGCTCTTGAGCGAGCGGCGCTTGTCGATGCGGGTCTTGAGGTCGCCGATCTCGTCCTGCATCCTTTTGAGCCGCTGCTCCATGCGCGCCAGGTTGTTGTCGAACTGCTCGGAGAGGGCCTTCTCCAGGTCCTTCTTGAGCTTGTCCTTGTCCGCGCCTTTGGCCTGGCGCAGATCCTTGACCAGATGCCGCACCTGGAAGTCGGCCTTGATGCCGCGGACGACCTGGTCGCGCAACTCGGGCTTGTGGTAGGCGAACATGTAGCCCCGGAACAGCTTGTGGAAGGCCTCGGGCTTCTCGCGCTGCATGGTCTCGATATCCGCTTCGATGCCCGGGACCTGCTTCTTGAGGTAGTCCATGGCCTCCTTCTCGGCCTCGGGGTTGCGCTCTTCCAGACCGGGCCGCCCGCGGTCTTCGCGAGGGCCCATCCTGCGGTCCATCGGGCCCCGGCTCGGCTCGTCTATCTCGCTCTCGTCAGGCGCGTGCCTGCCGGCCCGGGGCGGCTTCTGCGCGAAGGCCGACCCGGCCAAGGACAGCATCAGCATGGACGCCACGGCCACGGTCCACTTGTTCATTTCGTCCTCCCTAGAGTTCCTGCTTCCTAAGCCTCTTCGTCATCGCCTCGAGGTGGTCGAGGTCCTGGTAGAATTCCTCGGCCTCCGCCTGCACGGCCACTTCCTTCGAGATGCCGGCCAGCTCCGCGTCCATGCGCGCGAGGTCCTTCTCGATGCCGTTGCGCCAGTTCAGGTTGGGCTGCTCCCTCAGGGAGGGCAGGACCAGGAGGGCGGCGGCGGCCACGGCGGAGACGAGGCTCGGGACCAGCCAGGACCTGCGCGGCCGCGGCGCCTGGCGGCCCAGGACCCGCGCGTCGAGCCAGGCCGGGGGCTTCAGGGCCGCGCGCGCCGCGCAATCGCAAGCCGTCTGGAGGGCGGCCCGGAACTCCCGGCAGCCGGGGCAGGAATCCGCCGCGGCGTCCGGCGCGCCGAGGAGGATGCGCTCCTCGTGGCTCGAGTCATGCATGGAACTCCTCCAATCCCCGGCGCAGCTTCAAGACGGCGTAGCGCATGCGCGCCAGGGCCGTGCCCAAGGGACAGCCCAAAGTCGCGGCGATCTCCGCGAAGGACAGGCCCGAGTACTCGCGCAGCAGGAAGACCGCGCGCTGTTCCTCGGGCAGGCCGGCCAAGGCCTTCTGGAAGCGCTCCGCCACCTGCCGGCTTTCAGCCTGCCTCTCCGGGCCGGCTTCCTTCGATTCGACATCCTCGACGAGGCTGACCGGGGCTTCCTTGCGCAGGCGGTCCAGGGCGGTGCGGTGCGCGATGGTGAAGAGCCAGGCTTTGAGCCGGCCGCTCTCTTGGTACGTCCCGGCGTTCTGCCAGATCTTCATCATGACTTCCGCGTATGCGTCGTCGGCGTCGGTCCGGTTGCCCAGCCGGTACACCAGGAAGCTGTAGAGGCCGGGGCCGTGGCGCTCGACCAGGAGCCGGAAAGCCTCGCTGTCTCTGGCGCGGATGCCGGCAGCTATCTGCTGGTCGTCCACAGCGCCCTCACTGGATACAACGCACGAGGCCGGTTTTTATTGCAGGGGGGGTCAATCGTATTCCGGCTCGAGGCGGGCGAGCTCGGTCTCGAAGCGGGTCTGGAACTTCTGGCTGAGCACGTCCGCGCAGACCGCGTAGCGGACCAGGTGCTCGGGCTTGCCGTCAGAGCCGAAGCCCGGGAAGTGGACCCCCACGATGCCGGTTTCCGAGATGACCAGGCGGTTGTAGGTCTCGTGGACCTCGAGGCCCTGCTGGCGCGCCAGCAGGGCGAGGTCCTGGCCGAGGACCTTGCGCGGGACCTTCCAGAGGGTGAAGAAGCCGGCGTTGGTGGGGCAGGCCTGGCGCAGGCCCGCCTTCTGGAAAGCGGGGATAACGTAGTCGAGCCGGCTGCGATAGAGCCGATACAGGGATGCCAGGGACTTCCTGGCGGCCTCGCGGTCCTGGAAGAACCGGCCGTAGGCGGCCATCAGGGCCGGCACCGGGCCGGAATCGGTGTTGCCCTTGATGGTGATGTAGTCCTTTACGAAATCCCGGGAGCCGACCACGGCTCCTAGGCGGGCGCCCGGGTCCGAGAAAGATTTGCTCACCGAGTAGAGTTCGAGCCACTCGAGGTCCGGGTAGTCCTTGGCCACCGAAGCGAGGGGGACGTGGGTCTCGTCCGAGAGGCCGGAG
>JAQUNT010000007.1 GCA_028717525.1 Elusimicrobiota bacterium | reverse complement strand
TAGGGGGGCTCGCCCCCGTAGAAGAACTTCTCGATGCGCACGCCGTCGAGGCCCAGCTCGGCCATGCCGCGCAGGCAGTTGAGGGCCACGCTGCCCGGGCCGACCAGGCAGTTGATGCCGAAGAAACGCGCGCAGGTCCGGACGTACTCCGGCGGGGTGTGGTTCGAGAAGGGGAAGTTGGTGCAGCCGAAGCCTTCCAGGAAGCGGTGGATGTGCAGGAAGGTCATGTAGAGGCCGCCTACCGCGAAGACGTTGGCGACCCGGTCGCTGCGGCGCAGGCCCGCGGCGTAGAAGCCGCGCGCGTTGGGCAGGTACAGGGCCTCCATCTCTTCGTGGCTGAACAAGGCGGTCTTGGGCAGGCCCGTGGTGCCCCCGCTCTGGAACACGGTCCGGCCGGCTTCCCGGTCCGCCACCAGGCGCTCACTCTTGGGCGGCAGCAGCGGGCCCAGGTCGCCGGAGCTGAGCACCGGGACCGCGGCCAGGGGGTGCTCGTCGCCGGGCCTGAATCCGGAGAGCCGGTCCCGGTAGAAGGGAAGGCGCCGCGCGTAGGCGACGTACTCGCCCAGCCGGCGGCGGATGGCGCGGCGGCGGACCGCTTCGGAGGCCGACTCCCAGGCGTCGAAGAAAGGCATGCGCCTCATTCTACAATAATGGGATTATGGTGCCACGGGTCAACTTTCTCGTAAGTTAAGAAAGTTGACCCGTGGCACCACCCACCACATCCTTTGGTATAATGGGCGTCGATGCCCAAGCCTCTGCGTCTCGTCGTGACCGGAGCCGCCGGCCGCATGGGCCGGCGCTTGGCAGCCCTGGCCGCCGCGGACGGACGCTTCGCGGTGGCGGCCTTGGTGGACCGCAGGGAGGACGCGGGCCTCGTCAAGCCGGACCGCCTCCCCAAAGCCCTCGCCCAGGCCGACGTGCTCGTGGATTTCTCCGCCCCTGAGGCCGCGGTGCGCTTCGCCAGCCAAGCCGCGGCCGCGCGCAAGCCCGCGGTCATCGGCGTGACGGGCTTCAGCCCCGTCCAACTCGCCCAGCTCAAGGCCGCCAGCCGCCGCATCCCGGTCTTCCTCTCCCCGAATTTCAGCCCCGGCGTCCACGCCTTGGGCGTCGTCCTGCGCGCCGCGGCGTCCTTGCTCAAGGACTATGAAGTCTCCATCAGCGAGACGCACCACAGCCGCAAGAAGGACGCTCCCTCCGGCACGGCCCTGCGCCTGGCCCGCATCCTCATGGAGGCCCGGCGCGGCGCGGCGCCCGCCATCGTCTCCCAGCGCGTCGGCGACGTGGTGGGTGACCACACCGTCACCTTGGCCGGCCCCTGCGAGCGCCTGGAGCTGACCCACCGCGCCCAGTCGCGGGACGTGTTCGCGCGCGGGGCCCTGCGCGCTGCCCTCTGGGTGCGCGGCCGGCGCCCCGGGCTCTACGACATGACGGACCTGCTCGCGGACGGCTGAGCGATGCCCGAGCTCAAGCGCCTGGCCCTGCGTCTGCGCGACGGGCTGCTCGCCTTCCTGAGCGGAGAGGAGGATCCGGAGGAGCCCCGCTTCGACCCGGTCCAACTGGGCGCGGTCTGCATCGCGTGCCTAACGGTCATCGGAGCGCTCTATTGGCTGCTGTGGACCTTGCTGGTCTATGAAGGCGGCCTGCAGACCAAGCTGCGCGCCGGCCTGGCCGTGCTCTTCACCTCCCGGACCCTGAAGGACTTCGGCTACGAAGGCGCGCCTTACGCCATGGGCGCCTTCGCGGGCTGGGCCGGCAACCTGTGCGCGCTGGGCTTCTGCCTTCTGGCGCTCTGGGCCCTGCTCCACCTGTATCGGACCGCGAAGACAGGGGCAGCGCCGAAGACCGATGCCTGACTGCCTGCTCCTGCTGGGCGCCAACCTGGGCCGGCGGCGGGACCACCTGCGCCGCGCCTTGCTGCGCCTGGACGGATTGCGCGGCGGGAAGGTCCTGGCGCGCTCCCGCCTCTACGACACGGCTCCCCTGGGCCCCAGCCGCCGGCGCTACCTCAACCTGGCCGTGCGCTACCGCACGCCCCTGCCGCCCATGGGCCTGCTGGTCGAGCTCAAGAGGCTCGAAGCCCTGGCCGGCCGGCGCCCGGGACCGCGCTGGTCGGCGCGGCCTCTCGACATCGACATCCTGGACTACGCGGGCCGCCGCTTCAAGAGCCGCTGGCTCTCGTTGCCCCATCCCGGCGCGGCCCGGCGCGCCTTCGTCCTGGCCCCGGTCTGCGACATCGCGCCGGGCTGGCGGCCGGCGGGCCGGGCCACGGCCGCGCGGCTGCTGCGCCGCCTGGCTCCCGGCCCGCAAGAGGTCGGGCCCCTGCCATGATCTTCTGGGTCTGCGCCGCAGCGGCCGTGTGCCTGGCCGCGGCGTTCCTGGGCTTCGGCTGGTGGGGCGCCGGCCTCATCATCTATCCCCCGAAGATGAGTTCCCTGGCGGTCTTCCCCGAGCAGTTCGGGCTCCCCTACGAAAAGGTCTCCTTCACCACCTCGGACGGCCTGACCCTGAAGGGCTGGTTCCTGCCCTCGCCCACGGGCGACGAGCGGACCTTGCTCATGTGCCACGGCTGGGGCGACAACAAGGGCGAGCTCCTGGCCCAGACCCATTTCCTCAATACCGCCGGCGGCTTCAACCTGTTCTACTTCGACAACCGCTCCCACGGCGAGAGCGGAGGGACCATCACCACCATCGGCTGCCTGGAAATCATGGATTTCGACGCGGCCATGGACTACCTGCGCCGCAGCCGCCCCCAGCGCCTCCAGCGCCTGGGAGTCTTCGGCCTTTCCATGGGCGCCGCGGTGGCGGCCATGGCCGCACCCGCGCATCCCGAGGTCAAGTCCGTGGTGATGGAGAGCCCCTTCACGAGCTACCGCCAGGTGGTCCGGCGCTGGGCCTGGAACAACCTGCGCGTGCCCTATTTCCCGCTCATGATGATCGTGCTCTGGATGCTGCGCCTGCGCGTGGGCCGCGAGGACGTGGACAGCTACAGCCCCGTGCGCTACGTCTCCGGCGTGGCGCCCCGGCCGGTCCTGTTCATCAGCGGAGCCGAGGACCGGCTCATGCCGCCCGACGACGTGCGCGCGCTCTACGCCGCGGCCCGGGAGCCCAAGGAGCTCTGGATGATCCCGGGGGCCTCGCACGGCAAGTGCCGCGAACTCGCGGGACCGGAGTACGACCGTCGGCTCATCGAGTTCTTCGGCCGGACGCTTTAGGTCCGCCCGATGTCCACGATTGACAATACTTCTCTCTCTTGTTAGGATACCGGCCATGCCCATGACAAGCCAGAAACGCCGCACCTTCTGGATCGACCCCCCTCTCCAACTGCAGATGGTGGCCACGGTCCTGCTCCTGGTCGCGGCGAGCATCTTCCTGGTCGCCTACAGCGTGTATCACGGCCTCGCCGAGGCGTCCCAGGCCTCCCACCAGATCTTCCATTCCCTGGACTGGGTCTGGGCCACCATCCGCGGGCCCATCATCATCAGCTCCTTGATTTCCGTGTTGGCCAGCGGGCTCCTGGCTCTGCTCTGGTCCCACCGCTATGCCGGCCCCCTGCGCGTGCTCTCCGCGGCCATGACGCGCATCGGACACGGCAACCTCTCCGTCCCGGTGCGCATCCGCAAAATGGACACGCACCAGGACCTCGTGGGCGACTTCGCGCAGGCCCAGGAGCGCCTGCGCCAGCGTCTCGACGAGGATCTGCGCGGCCTGCGCTCCGCCGCGCAGGGCCTCCAGGCCGCCTTGCCCGAGCTCGACGGCAAGCCCGAAGCGAAGCGCTGCGCCCAGGCGGTCATCAAGGGAGTCGAGGCCGCGGCCGCGCACTACCAGCTATGAAGACGCGCCTGGCCGCCTGCCTCTGTCCGCTCCTGCTGGCCGCGGCGCCAGCCGCGGCCCCGGCCGCCGAACCCGAGGCCCCGGAAGCCTCCGCCCCCGCGCCCAAGGCCCTTTCCCCCTGGCCCGGCGAATGGCTCGGCGAGGCCTTCGGGCCCGAAGGCCTCGCCGCCCTCAGGGCCCACGGCGCCGTCATCATGCAGGGGAAGCCCGGCACTTACCGTTTGCAGGTCGTGGTCTGGAAGTCGCTGGAAGCCCTGCAGCGCCGCACCAAGGACGTGACGGAATTCGCCGAGGCCTTGCCGAAGCTCAAGGCCAGCCAGGCTCTGGCCCCGGCTGGGCCCCTGCCCTTCCTGGCCTTGGGCGACCTGCCCCCCGAGAGCCTCATGACCGCGCCCCTGCGCGCCTTGCTGGAAGCCCTGGATGCCTACCACCGCGAGTGGACGGCGCTCGCGCTCTCGAGCCCCCAGGAGGGGCCCGCGGAGCCGCCCGCCGCGCCGGCCCTCTTCGACACCCCCTGGGGCAAGGCCTTCGCGGCGCGCACCCGCGCCGACATCGCCCCCGAGGCGGGACCGCTGGCCCCGGCCTACTTCGACCAGGTCCTGGCGGGCGTGCGGGCCGAGCCCCGGGCCGCGGCCCATCTCGCGGCCCACATGCGGGACCGCTACCGGGTGGACGTCTCCTCGCGCCTGGCCGATGACGCCCGCGCCGGGGCGCTCTCGGAGGAGCTGCGCGCCAGCCTGACGCGCTACCTCGCGGACCAGCGCCGTTTCCACGCCTTGGTTCGCATCCGCCGCCAGGTCTCCGAGCTGGAGAGGAAGACGACCCTCCTGCGCGACCTGCGCGACCTGCGGACGGTGGCGCTGCGGCTGCGCGCCAGCCCTGGGCTGGTCTCCGAGCTGGAGGCCGTGGTCCAGGCCGCGCCCCCGGCGGCAGCGGCGCCGGAGCTGACCTGGGCCAAGCTGCATCTGGAGAAGCCCTCGGCCCTCAACCAGAACGAGCTGGGCGACGTCGTGACCTTGAGCGGGGCCTACTGGGTCGACGGCCTGCCCGCCAAGCAGACCGTGCCGGTCGAGGAGACGACCTACCGGGAGACTCCCGGCGGCCTGCGCGACGTGGAGAGCCGCACGGTCAAGCGCGGCAACGGCGGCCCCTACCCGGTCACCCGCCGCATCCGGCTGGAGGACTCCGAGCCCTTCACCTTCCACTCGGTCGTCTCGGCGCCCTCGGGCAACTCCATCTCGGACAGCATCCCCGTGCCCGTGGCCAAGGACTTCGAGCTGGCCCTGCTCAAGCTCGCCGCGGCCGACCGCCAGGCCCTCTCCTGCGCCTTCCCCGAGGCGCAGGACGCCTACGCCAAGCTCGAGTCCTTGGTGGAGACGGCCGGCGCCAAGACCCAGTACCGCGACCTGCTGGCCGCGGTCCGCCGCCGCCGCGAGCAGGCCGGCCGCGACGCCGCGGCCCTGGCCCGGCTCATGATCGAGGTCATGAAGGCCGCGGCCGACGCCGCTCCCGAGGCCTGCTCCTACCGGGTCGAGCGCACCCAGGCGGCCATGGCCCTGGCGCGCGGCCTCCCCGCCGGCTGCGACCGCGTTTTGGCCGGACTGCGCCGGCAGCGCGCGCTCATCTCGCGCCACGCCGCGGACCAGCAGGCTTTCGCCGCGCTGACCCGCCAGGCGGCCGCGCGCCGCCGCTCCTGCGCCTTCGCTTCCGCGGCCGACGACCTGGCCCGGGGACTGGCCATCCTCGACGCCGACCCGGACGCGCGCTGCGGCAAGACCGCGGAGGCCGCCGTCCAGGCCGAGGCGGACCTGCCCGCCGTGCGCGCCGACGAGCTCTGGGGAGAGGTCTTCGCCCAGGACCTGCGCGCGGCCCGCGAGGAGAAGTCCCCGCCGGTGCGCCTGGCCATCCTGCGTCCCCTCATCGCGCGCATCGGCTCGCTGGACTCGGCCGCCTGCTTCTCCGCGCAGCGGCAGGAGGCCGAGAGGCTGGCCCAAGCCGCGGGCGAGCAGCTGGTGCTGGCCGACGCCGTGGCGGCCGCCCTGCCCGCCGACGCGGGGCTGGCCAAGGCGGTCGACGAGGTGGCGGCGCAGCGGCGCAAGCTGGAGGCGCAGGCTCAGGCCCTGGAGACCAAGCAGGCCGCGGAGCAGTCGCCGACGGGCCGGGCGGCGTCCTGGCAGGGACCCCAGGCGCCTCAGGCTCCCGCCGCCGCAGAAGTCCCGCCGAAGCCCAAGATCAGACCCAAGGCCGCCGCGGAGGCTTCGCGATGAAGACCCTGACCGCTCTGTTGGCCGCCAACCTGCTGCTGGGCCCGGCCGCCGCCCAGACCGCGCAGAAGACTTCGGGCAAGGTGCGCATCCGCCAGCGTCCCGCCCTTTCCGGAATCAGACCCGCTCAGGCCAAGCCCGCTCCGGTCAAGGTGCCCGCGCCGCTTGCTCCCAAGCCGCAGCCGGCCCCGGCGCCTGCGGTATCGGAAGTCCCGCCGACGGTATCGGAGGTTCCGTCGGTGCCGGCGGGACGGAAGTCCCTACCGCCGGCGCAGGCTCCGGCGGGACGGAGACCCGTGCCGCCGGTCCCGCTCAACGCCCTGGGAGCCGTGCTGCGCGACGGGGAGGGCTCCGCCGAGACTCTGGCGGTGCTGCCCGGCTCCGAGGCCGAGGCCATGGGCCTCGCGGCCGGAGACCGGCTGGCCATCCTCGACGGAACGCCCATCCGGTCGCGCGGCGAGGCCGCGCAGGCCTGGCTCGCCTGGGACCCCGCCTTGCGGCTCTGGGCCGCGGCGCGGCGCGGACTGCAGGTGGTGGACCTGCAGTCGCGGCCCCCGGCGGAGGAGCCGGCCTTCGCGCGCGGCCGCCGGGACCTTTCCGCGCGGGAGGCCGCGGTCAAGGAGCGCCTGCTGCAAAGGGCGGCGCTGAGCGCCCGGATGGCTCTGGCCCAGGCCCCGTCCTTGCAGGTCTCGGTGCCGGCCCGGCAGGCGCTCTGGATCCGCTTCCCGGACGGCCTGTCCGGCAACGTGGCGACGGGCGACATCCTGACCGGAGAAGTGACCATGGCCGTGGCCAGCGACGCGAGCCTGGACTTCCTCTGCGTGCCCCCGCGCAGCACGGTCTGGGGCAAGGTCCTCCACGCCAGCCAGAGCGACGGCGTGCGGTCCGTGCGCATCCATTTCTTCAAAGCCGCGCTGGCCGGCGGGCATACCATCCCGATCTCCGCCCGCCCGACGGACGCGGCCGGAGAGCAGCCTTTGGTCAAGGTGAGCCCGGGCGGCAGCCTGGTCATCGGCGAGCCGCCGGCCGCGGAGCCGGCCAGGAAGCGCCGCGGCGCCCCCCTGCTGGACCCCGACATGCGCCTGCGCCTGGAGCTCGACTTGCCGGTCGTGGTGACCGAGCCCCCGCGGTTCTACCCGGCCGGCGCCGGGCTCTGGATCAAGACCAAGGAGACCGAGAGCGGCCGCGCCTTCGAGGTGAGCATCGTGGTTCCGGGACGCAGCGCGGAGAAGGCGGGCCTGCGCGTCGGCGACCTGCTCACCTCCATCGCGGGCCGCGCCGCGGCGAAGATGGACTTCGCGGAGGCCTTGGCCGCGCTCTACGGCGCGCCCGGCAGCGTCTTCAAGGCCTCGGCGCTCAAGCCCGGCGCGGAGAAGCCCGTGACCTTCGAGCTCAAGCGCGGGGTCTTCTACAAGGACGGGGTCGAGACGCCCGTGCCCCTGCCTTTCGAGAAGAGGGCCTGATCACTCTTCCAGCCGCTTGAGCAGGTCCCGGGCCTCCTGGACGTTCTCGTCGTATTCCCCGGGGTCGGCCGGGCTGCGGATGGCGGCGATGTGCTCGAGGGCGGCCTTGGCCTTGGCCTTCTCCCCCACCGCGAGGTAGGCCTCGGCCAGGGCCGTGAAGTGCGGCGAGTAGTCGGGCTCGAGCTCCGCGGCGCGCTCGAGCTCCCGGACCCCCTGCTTCTTGCTCCCGCCGGCCACGGCGGGGATGTCCATCAGCATCTGGCCGAGCACGTGGTGCGCGCCGCCGTGGGCGGGGTCGAGCTCGATCACGGCGCGCATCTCCCGGCGCAGGGGACCGACGAGGAAGAGCGAGCGCAGGATCCCGCGGACCTGCCCGCGCCGGCCCATGGCGATGCCGTACCAGTAATGGGCCTGGGGGTCGCGGGGGGCCAGGGCCACGGCCCGCTTGAGCAGGGCCTCGGCGCGCGTGTAGTCGGCGAGCTTCTCGGCCTTGGCGCCGCGGCGCTCCCCCAGGCGCAGGAGGCTGCGCCCTAGGCGCCAGAGGAGCTCGGGCTGGTCCGGGGCGCCCTGCAGGCCCTTCTCCAGCAGGGCGATGGAATCCTCCAGGCTGCTCCCTTGGTGTCGGTGGAAGTAGAGGCGGTCCGCCTCGGCCAGATCGAAGGAGGCCGCGGCCAGGCCGGCGCAGAAGACGAGGGCGAGCCCGGGCATAAGGCTCAGCGCGGCGCTGCGGAGGACGCTCGGCGCGGACGCCCCCAGCCCCTTCATGGATTCAGGGAGCCGAAGACCCTCTTGAGGATGCCGGTGTTGCGCGCGACGGGATTCTTGCGGATCCTGCTCTCCTCGGCCGCGATCATCTTGAACAGGCCGTCGAGCGCCTTGACCGTGACGTAGCCGTCGAGGTTGCTGGCCTCCGTGCCGAGCAGGAAGCTGGCCGGGCCGGCCGCGACGAGCAGGCGCCTGTAGGCCTTGGTGACCCCGGCCGAGGCCGTGGCCTTGGCCACGATGGGGAGGAACTTGGCGTGGAGCCGGGCTTCGCAGGTCTGGCGGAAATAGCGCGTGGCCGCGTCATCCGGCCCGGTCAGGATGGCCTGGGCGTCGGCCAAGGTCATCTGGGACAAGGAGTCCGCGAAGATGGCCGCGGCTTCGGGCGCGGCCTTCTCGGCGGCGCGGTTCATGGCCGCGACGAACTCGTCGGCCAGCTTATCCTGCTTGAGCCGGCGCAGGGTCGCATCGAGCTTCCGCAGGCGGCCGGGCATGGGGATGCGGACCTCGAGGTTCTTGAGGTAGCCGCCCTCACGGCCCAGGCGCGAGACCGCGGCCTTGACCCCGCGCCCCAGGGCCTCCTTGAGCCCCTGCGCCACCTCGGCCTGGCTCAAGCCTCCCGCCGCCTGGGCGGCCGCCAGCGGCAGCAGCAGGACGGCGGGCCAGGCTCGCATGGACAGCCTCATGGCCCGGATTATACTAGTTCTGCGCTCGGACCGGTCAACGCCGTGCCCGAGCGCCGCAGTCCGGCCATGCGCCGGACCAAGGCGGCCATCTCGGCCACGGCCGCCTCCGGGGCCTTGCCCCGGGGATGCATGCCGCAGACCGCGCTGGTCAGGCTGTGCGCCAGGTCCGGGCTCCAGCGGGGCTCACCCGCGGGGCCCTTCCCGTAGGTCAGATAGGCGGAGAGCTGGTTCAAGCCGGTGCCGGGCCTCTCCCCGATGAGGTGGACGAGCAGGTCCGGACCTATGAGCTGGGCCGCGTGGTAGCCCGCGCGCACGCGGCCGTTGTCCAGCACGACGTCCGCCTCGCCCACGTCGAGGCCGGCTTGGCGCAGGGCCCATCTCAGCCCGGGCAGGACCGCGCGCAGGTTCTCGTTGACCGCGTTGGCGTTGAGCCCGTCGGAGACCACGAACTGCACCTGCGGTGCCTGCCGCCGGCCCGGGTAGAGCCGCCTCAGCTCGGCGCAGTGCTCCGGCGCGATGCGCTCGCCCGAGGCCGGATGGGCGAGATAGTCGTCGCGGTCCGCGGAGCACGTAGCGGCCCGGGCGGGCCGCGCGCAGCTGTCCTTGATGACGGCCGGCTCCAGCCTCGCGTAAAGGGCCTCCCGGGCGTTGCGGAAGAGAGCCTCGAGCCTCGCGGCCGCGGCGGGCGGACCGCCCTCGTCCGGGCCCGCGCCATAGCCCAGGTCGAAGCCCCGGCCCTGCAGGGCCGCGAGCCTGCGCAGGCCCTCGCCGGCGAGCTCATGAGGCGTGCGGGAGTCGCCGCCCGCCTTCATGTACCGGGCATAAAGGGCCGCGGTCGCCACGGGGGAGCCTGACGGCTCGTCGTCCGCGCCGCTGACCCCCAAAGCCGCGAGCCGATCCCGCATGGCGCTGGCGAGCCCCTTGCCCGCGGCGCGCCGCAGGCGCGGGTGCTCCCGGAAGGAGGTGGTCAGATAGCCGAGCATGGGGTCGGCGTTGCCTGCCACGGCCATCAGGTAGGCGGGAGCCGCCTTGAGGGCCGCGGCCTCGGTCAGGTCCTGGAGCTCGCGCGGGGAGATGCCCATGTGGAAAGTGGAGCAGACGTCGAGGCCCATGGTCAGGCCCTGCAGCTTGGCCATGACCGAATCCTCCAGGCAGGCCCTCAGGAGCTGGGGCCCGGTGCGGAACACCTCCGGACCGATGAAGCCCGCCACGTCGTTGAGTATGGTCCAGCGGCCGCCGCAGCGCAGCCGGACGGCCCGGGCCAGGCCGTAGCAGCGCGACTCCAAAGTGGTCATGTCCACGCCTTGGGCCGCGCCGTTGGTGACCTCGGAGCCCTGCCCGGTCTCGAAATAGAGGCCAGGGAAGCCCTGGGCCAGCTCCAGCAGGCCGTCCACGTCGAGGCCCAGCATCCCGGCCAAGGACTGGGAGGTCCCGCCCAGGCTCTGGAAGCCCACGTCGACCTTGGCGCGGCCGCGCGCCGCGGCCTGTTTCTTCAGGTCCGAGAGCACGCAATAGCGGGTGGGCAGGCCCAGCCTTTCCACCACCCCCTGCAGCAGCTTCTCGGTCCTGACGATGGTGTCCAGGTCGTCGCTGGCCGGGTTGAGCCCGATGATCACGTCGCCGCAGCCGAAGGCCAGGCCTTCCAGCACCGACATGAGGATCTCGCCTTCGTCGTCGCCGGGGCTGTTGGGCTGGATGCGCGAGCCCAGGTGGCCCGCGGCGCCGACCGCCGTGCCGCGCCCCGGCAGGGGGTTGTGCACGGAGCGCGCGACCACGGAGAGCTCGTCGTCGCTCATGACCTTGACCAAGGCCGCGGCGGCCTCGCTGGGCAGGGCCGGGGCATAGCGGCGGGCCCAGGCGGCGCCCCCGGGGCCCAAAAGCGCGGCCTTGGCCTGGGCCACGCTGAGGTTGGAGAGCTCCGCCAGCAGTCCCCGGTCCAGGCTGCGCCAGAGCTCCTCCGTGACCGCGTCCTCGACCAAGGCCAGCCGGGAGAGCTCGCCGAGGCTCAGCGCGGCGACCTGATCCTTGGCCTCCCGCCGCACGGCCTCGTCGGCCGTGCCGCCGAGCTGGAGGTCGCCTTCCTTGAACTCGTTGGCCCGGGCGAAGAGGAGCCTCAGCCGCGCGGCGTCCATGTCTAGGAGGCCCGCCCCAGGAGGAAATCGGAGACCATGGAGATGAACGCCTCCGGCCGCTCCACGTGCATGGCGTGCCCCGCACCCGAGATGCTGGAGGCGCGGGCGCCGAAAATGCGCCGGGCCAACTCGGCGCCAGCCTCGGGCGGGAAGAGCAGGTCCTCCGCCCCGCTCAGGACCATGGTCTGGGCCTGGATGCGGGAGAGCCCGGCCGAGCCGTCGAACTCCGCGATGGCCCGGACCTGGCCGCGGAAGGCCGCGGGGCTCTGGAGATAGGGGTACTCGACCGACGCGCGCACGGCCGCGCGCACCGCGGCCGGGTCCGCGAAGAACCGGGGCGAGAAGATCCAGGCGAAGAGCCCGCGCCACCAGGACTCCGGGGCCGGGCCGGCCCCCAGGCTGTCGGCCCAGGCCTGGAACAGGGCGTTGTTGCGCGGCGAGCTGGAAGACGAGGTTCCGGCCAGGACGAGCCGGCGGACCAGGCCGGGATGGCGCGCGGCGAGGTCCTGGGCGATGAAGCCTCCCATGGAATGGCCCAGCACGTGGGCCGGGCCCAGGCCCAGGCTGGAGAGGACGGCCGCGCAGTCCTCCGCCATGGCGCGGATGCTCAGCGGCGCGTCCGGGGGCTTGGTCCGGCCCGAGCCGCGGTTGTCGAGCGCGACGACCTGGAAGCGCTGCGACAGTCCGGCCAGGACCGGCAGCCAGCTCTGGGAATCGGAGGCCAGGCCCGCGATGAGCAGCAGGGGCTCGCCCCGGCCGCGGACCTCGTAGTAGAGCTCGACTCCGTCGCGCGCGCAGGCCGCCATGCCCGCTATTGTACGAATGTCTTGCGCCGCGCCGCGATAGAGGCTAGAATCCCCTCATGACCGAACGGCTCAGCCCCGTCGAAGCCCGCGTGCTCGGCTCGCTGGTGGAGAAATCCCTCACCACCCCCGAGCTCTACCCCTTGACCCTCAACTCCCTGGTCGCGGCCTGCAACCAGAAGACCTCCCGCGACCCGGTCATGTCCCTGGGCCACTCCGAGGTCGAGAAGGTCCTCAGCGGCCTGGTGGAGAGGAAGTTCGCGGGCCGCATCCACGAGCGCGGGGCCCGCGCCGCCAAGTACAGCCACCGCATCGACGCGTTGCTGGCCAGCGAGGACCCCAAGGCCGTGGCGGCGGTGACGGTGCTGCTGCTGCGCGGGGCCCAGACCCCGGGAGAGATCAAGACCCGCGGCGAGCGCCTGCACCGCTTCGAGAGCACCGCGGAGGTCGAAGCCCTCATGGCCGAGCTCGCCGGCCGGCTCGACGGCCCGGTGGTCGCCCGCCTGCCCCGCCAGCCCGGACAGAAGGAGTCCCGCTACCGGGAGCTCTTCACCGAAGAGGCCCCCGCGGTGACGGAGGTTCCGCAGCCTCGGCCCCAGGCCGCGCCGGCCCCGGAACCCGGGCCTGATCGCGTCGCCCTGCTGGAAGAGCGGGTGAGCGCCCTGGAATCCGCCCTGCGCGAGCTGCAGCAGCGCTTCGCGGCCAAGCCCTAGAGTTGGTGCCTGGTTTTTACGATTTCACGTTTCGCTCCCCCGGAGGATTTGTTCCGGAGGTGAAATTGAGTTGGAGGAGAAATAGCCCCTCTTCGGGCCGCCCGCTCCGCCAGTCCCTTCTGTCTCGCCCCGCATCTTCCGATTGCCAGCCCCCGGGGGGCTGGCCCGCGCGGCAGGTGGGTTCCCCCTCCAGGCACCGACCGCCCTACGCCGGCTCGTCAGGGCCGGGAGGACTGGTAGCGAGCCGCGAACGGCGTCCCGCGCCGGAGCCCGACCGCCCGCCCGGGCCCGGGCTCGAGCCTTCGGCGCCCGGCGTCGTCCCCGCAGGCTCATGCGCATAGTCTGCCAGACCCTGAGCCTGCGCGACTGGGTCGTAGGGGACGCTGCCCCGGGATGGACGGCGCGCCACAGAAGGTGCCAGCTGGGCTATAATAGCCTGGAACCATATGGACCGGACCAGCGCGCCCCCGCCCGCCGCGTCCCCCCTGCGGGGGCGGCTGGCCGCCCTCGCCCTGGGAGCGGTCTTGGCCGTCTCGTCCGCGGCGGCCGCGGAATGGGCGTGCGCCATCCTGCTCACGCGCCACGGCCCGCTGCAGTGGGGCCGGCCCCGGCCCCCGGCCGCGAGCCTCGGCGGCGCCGGGCGCGGCATCTTCGTGGCGCAGCCTCCTCCCCCGGCGGCCAAGGAGCCGCGGCCGCGCGCCCCGGTCGACGGGCTCGCCATCGAGGACGTCATCCTGCCCGCCGTCCACATGTCCCGCATGGGGCCAGGCCTGCTGACCTTGCCCAGGAGCGACTTCCGCCGCATCCGTCGCTTCCGGGGCGGCGGGCTCATCTGGGACCTCACCTACCGGATCGACGAGTTCAGCCGGAGGGACACGCCCGGAGAACGCTCCAAGGCCCGCGCCGAGCGCTTCGTGGTCCTGCTCGGGGATTCTTTCGTCTTCGGCGAGGGCGTGGGGCAGGACGAGACCTTGGCCGCCTTCCTGGGCCGGGAGCTGCCCTGGGCCCGGGTCTACAACTACGGGATCGGCGGGCTCTACCTGGGCGAGCTGCTGGAGCGCCTGCGCCTGGTCGAGGGGCCGCCGGAAATCCGTGAGTCCCGGGGCACGGCCGTCT
The DNA here is from genome assembly GCA_028717525.1 of Elusimicrobiota bacterium. Lineage (GTDB taxonomy): Bacteria > Elusimicrobiota > Elusimicrobia > UBA1565 > UBA9628 > UBA9628. The sequence goes on along the minus strand of JAQUNT010000007.1, from coordinate 1,299 downwards.
ACGTCTTCACGGACAACCACTTGACGCGCCAGATGGGCTCGCTGCGCGAGGTCGGCTCCAACGGCTTTTGGAAGCCGTATTACCACGAGGACGCCGGCGGCCGGATCGTGGCCGACCGGTACATCAAGGACGCCCGGCCCTTCTGGACCTTGCTGGCTAGGATCTTCGTCCGTTCCGCGGCCGCGCGGTACCTCAACCTCGACTATCCGACGCGCCCGACAGAGCCGGTGCTGCGCTTCCTGGCCAAGCTCATCGGGCAGATCCGCGGCCAGACCCAACGCTTCGGCGCGGACCGCTTCTACGTGGTCTTCTATCCCGGCTGTTCCGGGCAAGGGAGCGCCTTCCTGAAGCCGTACCTGGAGAAGGAGGGGATACCGTACCTCGACCTCTCGGACTGGGACCTCGAGCGCCTGACCCCCGGCCCCGCCTTCATCGCCGGAGAGGGCCATCCCACGGCGCAGGCGCACCAGGTCATGGCCGCGGTCTTGGCTCAGGTGCTGCGCCAGGACCGCGGGCGCCTGGGTTGCGCCTCCAGGCAACGACCGCCCTGCGCCGCCTCGTCAGGGCCGGGAGGACTGGTACCTGGCAACCCCGGCGGAGATCGCCGAGCTCAACGCGCGGGTGGAGTCCAGGCTCTCCCGCATCCGCCTGGCCGTGCTCAAGGACGTGGGTCCGGGCGTGCCGCACGACCTGGGCGTCATCTCCCGGCAGGGCGCCGAGGGCGGCAAGAAGGGCGGGGACAAGAAGTAACCCGTCTCAGGAAGGACGCCATCTCCCGGCGCACCCGCGGGAGGGCCTGGTCCTGCAGGTGCAGCAGATGCCCAGCGCCCGGGATCTGGGCGCAGGCCGCGCGCGGGGCGTTCTTCCTGAGCCAGCCCAGTTCCGTGTCGGTCATCACCGCGCCCAGCCTCCTCTCCCCGCGCAGGAACAGGATGGGGCAGCGCAGCTGTCCGATGATCCGCTTGTAGTCGTAGCCCGCGGTGAACCCGGCGAAGTCGTGGAGCAGCGGGTCGAAGAAGCCGGGGTCGAGCTGCCAGAGGCAGCCGGAGAAGAACCGGATCCAGCCTCTGGGGAGCCCGGGATAGCCCGCATACTCGCGCGCCAGGGCCGCGGTGAGAGCCTCTCGCGAGCGCGCCGAGCTCTTCAGGCGCAGCCAGGCCTTGAACATAGGGCGCGAGGCGGCGATGACAGCCTGGTAATTGGACATGGTCAAAGGGGAGTCCTCGATGATGAGGGCTCTGACCCGGTCCGGACGCCGGGCCGCGGCCATGAGCGCGACCACCCCTCCTATGGAATGGC
>JAQUNT010000006.1 GCA_028717525.1 Elusimicrobiota bacterium | reverse complement strand
TGATGCCCGCTATGAACGCGGCCAGCATGAGGCAGAAGGCGTAGGCGGAAGAGCCCAGGACCATGGCCAGGAGCCTCGTCCAGGCGACCTCGTAGCCCAGCGCGACCGCTCCGGAGAGGAAGGCCGCTCCGTAAAGCAGCCGCCGCTGCCAGTCCGAAAGGTCCGCATCCGTCCGCTCCTCTCCGACGGAGGATGGGGCAGCGGCCGGAGGCTCGCCCCTGGCCAAAGCCCAGGCGCAGGCGCCCACCAGCAGGTTCATGGCCCCGGCCCAGTAGACCGGCCAGGTCAGGCCGAAGGCGGGGATGAGCCAGAGCCCGGAGAGCAGCGCGCCCAGAGCCGCCCCCGCGCTGTTGCATGAGTAGAACGAGGCCACGGCCGCCTGGGTCCGGCTGAGCTCGCGCACCGCATGGCGGCTCAAGGCGGGCAAGGTCCCGCCCATCAAAGCGGCCGGAAGAAGAAGCCCGACCACGCAGAGCGCGGCCTTGAGCGCCCAGGCCGCCGCCGGGGCCAGGCCGCCTTGGACCAAGGCCAAGTGAACGCCGGAGAGGCCGCCGAACAGGGCCGGGGAGAGCAAGCCCAGCAGGCCCACTCCTAGTTCCAAGAGGCCGTAGAGCCGCAGGGGGCTGCGGACGCGGTCCGCGACGCGGCCCAAAGCCGCGTTGCCCAGGGCCAGCCCGGCCATGTACACGCACAGGACCAGGGCCTGCGCCGCCGCGGTGCGGCCCAGGACCAGGGCCAGCTGCCTGGCCCAGAGCACCTCGTAGACCAGGCCGCAGAGTCCGGAGATGAAGAAGAGGACGAAGAGCAGGGACGCCATGCGCGGCCGGCTACAGGCTCGCGGGCCAGGGCAGGAGCACGCCCTGCCAGGACTGGCGGGAGAGCTCGATCTTCGTCACCAGGATGTTGGCGGCGATGGAGTCGTCGTAGTAGATGCGTCCGTGGGCGTTGGTGTTGACATCCGCGCGGCCGTTGACCACGATGACCCCGTGCAGGATGCCGGAGTTGCCCCCGCCGTTGGGCAGGCTGAGGTCTCCGCCCACGTACATGAAGCCGTGCACCGCGGGCCCGATGTCGTAGGTGACCCCGGTGGCCTTGTAGGTGTTGTTGAGGCTGCCGAAGCAGGCCGGCTGGCCGGACGCGCCGGAATCGTAGGCCTGGTAGGAGGCCCAGTCGTTGCAGTAGTTCTTCCAGGCCGTGCCCGGGACCCTGGCGGCATAGGTGGGGATCGTGTTCAGGCTGCCGTTCTGGAAGGAGAGGTTGCCCAGCACGATGACGTTGCCCGCGATGGCCCCGTCGAAGTTGTTCCAGCTGCCGGTCACGTAGTAGGTGTTGCCGCTCAGGTCTGTGCAGGAGGTCGGGCTCAGGTCGCCGACCGTGTAGTAGGAGATCTTGGCCTTGGACTTGCCCGAACCGGTGTAGCAGGCCGGGTACGGTGCGTAACCGCTGGCTGCCGCGGAACTCTGGTAGGAGCCGAAGTCGATGGGCGGGATGGGCGGGACTCCGGACCAGTAGGACTTCCACCACCAGCAGTTGGGCGAGTCGCAGTGCGCGTCCGTGGGCCCGTAGTTGGTGCCGTCGACGATGATGTTCGAGGCGCTGTAGTAGGCGGGGTGGAGCTTGTCCCCGACGTCGATGGTCTTGGGGCTCATGATGGAGCCCCACTCCACGTCCACGTTGGAGCCGCTCATGGTCACGCCGTTGGCGGCCTCGATGGCGGAGTTGCCCATGCTCGCGTTGGCGTAGACCACCTGCAGGGCCCGCACCTCCTTGCGGCGCTTGTCGCGCCCGATGCCGGTGATGGTGACGGACTGCTCCCCCGGGCCGCTGCTCACGTCGATGGCGTAGGAGCCGCCCTCGAGCTCGTCGTAGGAGCGGTCGAAATGGTAGTTCGTTATGGGAATGCCCTGCTGGAGGCTCTTCCAGACCCCGGTGGACTCCGTGACCTTCTGGTAGCCCCGGTCCACGGCGGCCTCGGCCAGCTGGAAGGCATTGGCGCTCTGCCCCTGCTTGACGGTCCAGCGGGACTCGCTCTGGATGTAGCTCACCATGGCCGGCACGATGAGCGCCAGGAGCATCAGCAGGAGGAGCACGCCCACGAGCAGCTGCCCTCGCCTCTTGGCCATCAGTTCATGATCCTCACTTTCTGGATGGAGAGCTGCAGGGCCTTGGTGCCCCCCAGGTAGGTGGAAGCCTGCGTGGTGATGGCCACGGAGATGATGCTGGTGTCGTCGGAGCGGGGGTAGGTGAAGGCGATGAAAGCGACATTGGAGGAGAGCATGGTCAGCGTGGAGCCCAGCTGCATGAACAGCTTGCTGCCGCTCTGGAAGAACGAGACGTTCTGGCCCTGCACGCTGGTGAAGGAGATGCGGGAGAAGGGCGGCTGGCCCGCGGCCTGGTCCACGATCACGGTGCCGGCCTTGGCCTGCCGGCAGAAGCGGTCGATGACGTCGAGGCTGGCGCGCACGTCGCGCTGGATGATGTTGCGCGCCGTGGTCTGCCTCCAGAAGTTGGTCATCTGCACGAGCAGGGGGGCGGCCACCATGGAGAGGATCCCGACGATGGCCACCGTCACCATCATCTCGGTCAGGGTGTAGCCGCGCGCCCGGTTCATGGCCATGAGAAGTTCTTGCCGGTGACCGTGGCCCCCGGGGCCACGGTGCCCCCCGACAGGGTCTTGCTGCCGCCTGGGTAGCTGATGCCCCCGGTATCGGTGTTGACCATGGGGAAGAAGGCGCGCATGTTGTAGCCCGTCATGGTGCTGGAGCGCACCTCCAGGCGGTAGACGCCGTCGACCTGGCTGGTCACCGCATAGATCGGGGTCTGGGCCGGGGCCGAGGAAGCCACGATCCGGGCCGGCGGGTCGCTGATGGCCCCGATGCTGGCCATGATCAGGACCCCGGTGGTGATGGGCTTGCCGTCATAACTGACGCTGCCCTGGATGGCGCCCATGGCGCCGACGATGGTGAAGGTGCCGATGAAGATGGTGCTGCCGGGCGCGGCGACGGCGCAGGAGATCGGCCCCGTGCCGGAGCAGGGCGAGACCGCGGCCGCGGTGTAGCTCTGCGCCGTGTCGAGGACCGGCGCGAGGGAGTAGGGCGCCGCCGAGGTGGCCACGAAGATGTAGAAGTACCCGGTGCTGTCCGAGGTGTCCTCGTAGACGGCCCCGCACGAGGCGTTGACCGGAATGTTGGCCAGGCCCCCGGTGCCCGCCGTCACGTAGCCCTTGATGGTGGCGCCCTTGGCGAGGTGAAAATCCGGGACCGTGGTCACCCCGCCCTGGGTCACGGTCACGTCGTAGTCGCTGGCGATGTAGTTGGCGTTGGTGTTGCCGGAGTTGGCCGTGATGGTCACGGTCCCGGTGGGCAGGGCCAGCGCGTACCAGCCCTGGGAGTCGGTCCAGGTCGTGGTCCCGTAGCTGGAGCCCACCCTGATGCCGCCCTGGCCCGGTCCCAGGCGCACGGAGTAGTCGGGCCCCGCTCCGAAGACCCGCCCCTGGACCAGGCCGCCCGTGTAGGCGTAGGGCAGGCTCAGGTAGTAGCGGCCCGTCTCCGGCCAGGCCGGCGTGGTGAGGGAGTTGGCGATATTGGTCACCACACCCGCGGTCGTCTGCACGCCCGCCACGGTGGCGCTCGAGCCGTTCCAGACCGCGCCCACCGTCCAGGTCCCCGTCCCGACGCCGACCAGGCTGAAGGTGGAGTTATGGCAGGCCTGACCCTGCGCTCCGGTGAGGGGGCTGTCGCTGGAGAGCACGCCCGCGGAGTAGCCGTCGTCAGCGAAGACGAAGGTCCCGGTGGAGGGTATGCCGGAGATGACGGTCTGCGTGGAGTCGGCCGTGCTGAAGGGCCGGTACACGAGCCCTATGGGGCCGGCGGTGTTGTTGAAGTAGAAGTCGTCGTCGTTGCTGCCGGAGTCGTAGGCCCGGCCGTAGGTGGTCCCTGCGGCGCAGGCCGCCGAGAACCGGACCTCCTGGTCGCCGCGCAGCAGCCCCTGCGCAGAAGAGCCCCCGTTGTGCTGGATGCAGGTGCCCTCGCAGTGGGAGCCGACGTTGGTATTGTGCTTCCAGCCCACGGCGTCGTATACGTAGCCGCTGCTGTCCGTCAGCCACACGGACCCGGCGTGCCCCGTGCTGGGCTCCTCGAAGTTGATGATCCGCTTGACCATGGGCGGGTTCCAGTCGGCGCTGGCAGCAGAAGGGATGGAGGAGCCGGCTCCCGGGCATTCCTGCGGCCAGGACGCGCCATCGGCGTAGACGGCATCGGCGAGGTACTGGACCCCCAAGGCCGTGAAAGTGGAGATGTTGCCGATGAGGTAATACCCCCCGGGAGCCACGAAGGTCGACCTGTAGACGAGCTGGACGTTCATGCAGGTCCGGTATTTGGTGCAGCCGAACGGGGAATCGATGTTGAGCCTGATGAGCGGATTGGCGTCGGCGCAGGTGGGCGCGGGCACGCAGCCGGCACCGACGATGTTGATGGGCGCGGTGGTGGGATTGAACAGCTCGATGTACTGCGCGTCGAAGCCGCTATCGGCCTGCACCGTGGAGGCCACCACCTGGCTGATGACCAGGCTGGGGTTGGCCCGGTAGACGCTGTCCGCGGCGATCGTGCCCGAGGAGACGCGCGTCAGGGACGGGCTCCAGTCCTGATAGATGCTCGGGCTGACGCCGAGGGTGGCGCTGACCGCGCTGGCGAAGCCCGAGGATGAGGCGGTCAAGGTCCAACTGCCCGGCGAGACCTGGAAGTTGTAGCGGCCGCTGGAGTCCGTATAGGAGCGCCACTTGGGCGAGCCCACCACCTGGACCAAGGCCCCGTTGAGGGGCCCGCCGCCCGAGATGCTGACCGTGCCGCTGAAGCCCGTGGAGAGCGTCGCCACCGAGGGGTTCTCGTAGTAGCTGTCCACCCGCACCTGCCGGTTGACCCCGCGCTCGGTCCAGTAGACGATGACCGTGATCTTCTTCATGCCGGTGTCGTTGGAGGTGTAGGGGATGGTGGAGACGCTGGTCCCGGAGACCGAGGCGTAGTCGATGTTGACGACCCGGTGCAGGGGCGGCAGGCCCCACAGGGTGATGGTCTCCAGGGGGTAGCTGCCGTTGTCGTAGACGAAGTCTGGGTCGTAGCCGCTGCTCGAGAGCGAGCAGGTGGTGACCAGGACCAAGGAATAGGACTTGTTCTTGAGGACCTCCATCTTCTCCTGGGCCAGGTTGGTGGCGATGGTCTTCAGGCGCCCCTGGGAGATGGCCTTGGTGATGTACTGGAAGGTGCCCACGCCCGCGAGTACGCCCACGGTCAGGATGACCATGGCGACCATGAGCTCGGTGATCGTCACGCCGCGCCGGCTGCGGGGCCTCATAGCTGACCCACCTTTATATCATAAACAGGAGCACCTATCGACAGATTCCCGATTCGGAGACGGTCAAGAAAGATCAATACGCCGTCCAGACCGAACCCTTGGTGTCCGTGTGCGTGCAGTTGACCAGCACCGTCCCGAGGGTCGGGCTGCCGGGCGTGTTGTTGTACTGCCAGCCTCCGGAGTCGCTGAGGACCGTGCCGTAGTTGATCGCGGAGCTCAGCGGGTGCCAGCCGGGAGCCTCGGCCGACGGCAGCACCGTCAGGTACCTGCCGTTGACGGTCAGGGCGCCGAGGACGGACGGGTATTGCCCCTCCATGTCGCTGTAGTAGATGATCAGGGCCGAGCGGATCAGGCCCAGGTTGCCCTTGGCCGCCCCTTCGTGGGCCTTGCGCAGCAGGGAGCCGAACTTCGGCACGGCGATGGCCGTCAGTATGCCGATGATCGCGACCACGATCATGAGCTCGACGAGAGTGAAGCCCCGGGCGCGGCGGAGGTGTCGACGGCGCAGCATTGGGATGGCGGCTCAGCCGGAAGGCCGCCTTTGCAGTTTACTCCGCGCCCCGGGCCGTGTCAATGCGCCCGGAGTCAAGCCGAGTCAGGGCCTGTCGTTGGCGCGGTCTCAGCGCACGCGGTAATTGACCAGCATGGGCGTCTCGGGCAGCCCCGGCGGCGGGTAGACCAGCAGCCCCGGGTCGTAGCTGAGCACGGTCCCTCCCGGGAAGCCCGTGACCGTCATGCCCTGGCTGCGCGCGCCGTTGAGCTGGAACCTGGCCCCGCTGCTGCCGGGTCCGGTCAGGGCCATGTTGGTGGTGCCCTGCTCCACGAAGTAGGTCCCGGCCACGGACATGCTGCCCGAGCTCTTCTTGAAGTAGATCTTGTTGGTCGCCAGGGCCGCGAAGGAGTTGGCCGAGGTGGCGGACATGGAGCTGGCTCCCACGTAGATGAGGTTGTCGTCCACGGTGATGTTGCCCTTGGTGGTCGAGCCCGCCGGCCCCGCCGCGACCACGGTGACGCGGCCGCTGACCACGCCGTGGATGGTGAAGTTGCAGCCGCTGCAGAAGAGGATGGCGCCCACCGAAGGGATGAGGAAGGAGGGGCCGTTGACTACGGTGAAGCTGTCGGTGGAGTTGAACACGATGCTGCGCGAGACCGTGCTGAGATAGCCGGAGTTGGCGTTGAAGAAGTCCTGGTCTATGGACGGCCAGGTGTTCTTGGGCACGAAATTGTAGGCGCCGCCGTTGACCGTGAGCGCCCCCTTGCTCGCCCCGCCGTAGTACAGGCTGCCGTTGAGCACCGCGCCGCTCCCTTGGGCCACGCTGCCGTTGACGATCAAGGGCCCGCCGTTCCAGGTCACCGGGCTGCCCGAGACGGTCAGGGTGCCGTTGATCCACATGCCCCCGGAGTAGACCACGTTGTCGGCGCTGATGGTGAAAGGGCCGTTGATCATGGTGCCGTACTTGGTCAGCGGGGAAACGAACTGGATGACCGCCTCCACGCGGCGCTTGGCCAGGGGCGCCGCGGCCGAGCCCACCCCGCCCGTGGCGTCGAGGTAGAGGGAGTGCTTGACCCGGTCCGCGATGAAGGTGACGGTGGAGAAGCCGTTGGAGTAGAGCAGGCTGCTGCGGTTGAGGGTGCCGGTGTCGTAATGGCCGCTGTAGGGATCCTGGGAGAACTGGCGCATGTAGTCCACGACCACCCCGTTGGCGTAGCCGATGGAGGTCTTGTGGCGCGCGTCCTGGACCGCGGCGCGCGTGGCCTGCTGTATGTACCGGTAGGTCATCACCCCGAGAGGGAGGATGAAGAGGGTCAGCAGGAAGGCCAGCATCAGCGCCTGGCCCGGCCTACTGCTGCAGAGGCTTGAGCGGCAGGAGCGGTGGATAGACATCGGTCTCCAGGCTGTAGTCGGACTTCCCGTCATGGTTGACGTCCACGCCGAGGCTCATGCGGATGGTGGTGACGTAGGAGAATTCCCCGGCCGTGTCGAGCCGGCCGTCGCCGTCGCCCGGACCGCCGGGAGGCGCGCAGGCGTCGATCTCGGCGGCGCTGACGATCCCGTCCCCGTTGCCGTCGCAGTTCATGCCCAGCTGGTTGGCCTTGCTGCCCAAATAGGTGAAGGTGCAGGTGGACACGTCGGCCAGCAGCTTCCTGACGCGCCGGCCCCAGGGCTCCTCGTCGACGCTCAGGTCCTGCCAGAGGGCCCCGCCGGCGAAGTACAAGCGCTCCTTGAGGTCGACTTTGCCGTCGCCGTCCTCGTCGTCGTCGGTGAGGTTGTAGCCGGCCTGCCATCGGGTCGCCGGGGTGAGGATGGCGGCCGCGTCGCAGTCCGTGTCCGGGTCGCGGAGGTTGGGGATGCCGTCGCCGTCCGTGTCCCCGCCGGGGTCCCAGACGGGGCTGTGGTCTATGTCCGCGACGAACTCCACGAGGGTGGCCGAGGCGATGGTGACCTGATCGGCATGGCTGAGCTCCAGCTCGACCCGGGCCAGGGCCTGGCGCACGGACTCGGTCCCCTGCACCTGCGTCTGCGCCTGGATGCCGGCCCGGAGCATGCTGCGCAGGAACCCCGCGAAGCTCACCGCGATGAGGCCGAGCAGGGCCATGGCGATCATAAGCTCGGTGAGGGTCACGCCCCGGCGCGCGCGCTCGGGCCTCATGGGACCGTGAAGCTCCAGGAATCCGTGCTGTTGACCTTGTCCGGCGGGTCCGCGGCGCAGTGGTCCGCGGAGATCTGCACGACGTGGGAGCTGCCGGTCAGAAAAGCGCAGCCGGGCGTGTAGGACACCAGGCCGGTGCCGGGGTTGTAGGCCGAGCCTGCGGTCATGGAGCTGACCACGACGACGCCGTCGAGCGTCATCCGGACGCTGGCGGGCACGATGCCGCTCTGGTGGTCGAAGACCCGCACGGATATGGTGGGCAGGTCCGAGCCGGCGGAGCCTCCGATCGGGCTCTTTTCGGCCACCGCCGGAGCGGAATTGTCCGTGCCCGGCGTGTTGATGGTGAAGGACCAGGTGGCGCTGGCCTTGTACCCGGCGTAGTCGCCCGCCTCCACCGCCGCGATGTAGGTCCCGGTGCCCGCCGCTGGCGCCCAGCCGGTCCCGGGGTCGGTCCAGGCCACCGCGCCCGAGGCGGGATCATAGGAGAAGCTCACCGTGGAGCCGTTGACCTTCATGGCGAGGGCGGGAGCGAAGATCCCGCTGGCCTCGGCGCCCGCCGCCGTGGTCGTGTCGGCCACCACGGCCGCCACGTACGGGCCGCAGGTCGGGACCCCGCCCGTCGGGGTATTCCCGGAGATGGTCGGAGGATCGCTGTCGAGGATGACGGCGGACTCCGCGTTGGGCGAGTTGTAGGTCCCCTTGACCGCCTGGGCGCGGATCCGGTTCTGGCCCTCGCTCAGGGCTGCGGTCACCGCGGCCGGGGCGAAGGCGAAGCCTCCGGTGCTGTCCGCGGCCGGGCTGGTGGCGAGTATGGCCGAGCCGCCCACGTAGAAGTTGACCACGGCCAAAGGCGCGGTCTGCCCGGAGAGGACCAGGGCCGCGCCGCCGTCGGCGCGGTAGGAGGTGATGGTCGATGCCGCGTAGGCGAAGGCGTTGGCGATGGGCAGGTCCAAGGCGCTGATCTGCGCGCTGGTGAGCCTGCGGTAGGCGTAGGAGTTGTTGACCGGCGAATCCAGCACCAAGGAGAGCATGGACTCGCTGTCGGGATTGGTGACCCCGGTGAATTGCTCCAGCGAGACCAGCTCCGTGCTCCCGCAGGCCTTGACCCCGCGCCGGTACAGGCTCAGGGTCACCAGCTTCATGTGCGTATCGGGCTGCTCGGCCACGGTCCGCCCCCCCGCCGTGTAGGTCTCGTAATAGTCCCCGTCTCCGTTCTGGTCGAAGTAGCGAATGGCGGGGTCGTAGTCGTCCACGCCGTCATGGTCGGCGTCGGAGAAGGGGATGAGGTTGTTGACGTTGCCCGTGCCCAGCGCGTTGGTGGCGTCGCGCCGCATGAAGACCACGTCCACCTTGAAGCGGTCGAACTTGGCGGCCGCCGCGGAGCCCTTGATTCCATTGAGCACGGCCAGGTAAGGGTAGTTCGCGTGCAGGCCATAGTTAGCCGACGCGGTGGCGGAGTCCACGGCGAAGAGGCTGTAGAAGCTGATATTCTTGAGGCGCGCCATGCTGGTCTGCGCCAGCTGGGAGCAGGTGGTCAGCCGGCGCGTCCGCACCGCCGCGATCATGGCCTGCTGGAGCATGGCGAGCACGGCCAGGCCGGCCGTGCTCATGATGACGATGGCGAGGACCGTCTCCAGGAGGGTGGACCCCTTCCGCCCGCGGCGCCGATCCCGGTTCCTCATCACCCGGAGGATAGGCCTTCGGCGGCCGCGCCGCCATGAAACTTCCGGTTAACTTTTGGCGGCCCCGGCGGCCAGGGGCAGGAGCACGACGGCCGTGGCACCCCGGCCCGCGCCGGGGCTGGACAGCGAGACCGCGCCGCCGTGCTTCTCCGCGATCCAGCGGGCGATGGACAGGCCCAGGCCGGTCCCGCCCGTCTCCGGCCGGGTGGTGCCGAAGGGCGCGAACAGGAGGGACCGGGCCTCGGGAGCGATCCCGAAGCCGTTGTCCTGGATGCTCACCTCGGCCCTCCCGCCGCGCGCGCGGACCGAGACGCGGAGCCGGCCGCCCAGGCGCATGGCCGCCGCCGCGTTGTCGAACAGGATGGCGAAGAGCTGCACCAGGTGCCGGGCGCTGCCCAGGACCATGGTCCGGCCCGCGAGCCCGGCTTCCCAGGAGATGCACCGCTCCCGGAACCGGAGCTCCTGAGCGGCCAGGGCCTGCGCCAGGGGCTCCTCCACGGCCAGGGGCAGGCGGACCAGCTCCGTGGGCCGGACGAAGTCCAGGTAGTCGCGGACGATGCCCGAGGCGCGGTCGGCCTCGTCCTCGATGAGCCGCAGCTGCCCCTCCAGGTCCGCGGTCCGGCCGCGGCGCAGGGTCTCGCGGAGATACTCCGAGGCGAGGCTGATGGTCCCCAGCGGGGTCTTGAGCTCGTGCAGGATGCGCGAAAGGCCCCCCCCGACCAAGGAAAGGCGCTCCAGGTCGGCCAGCTTGCGCTCGTACCCGGCCGCGGTGTCGCGCTGCACCTGGCGGACGTGGTCCGCCACCGCCGTGCTGAAGAACGCCGTGGTCAGCAGCAAGGACAGACGCAGGCCGTAGAAAGGCTGCAGGATGGCGTCGAGCCCGGGCAAGGCCAGGCTCCCGTAGACCAGGCAGGCCACGCCTCCGATCAGGAAACTGAAGCGGATATCCTCGATCAGGCAGGTGCTCAGGATGATGAGGAAGTAGGCCACGAAGAAGTCGCCGGGGATGCCGCCCGTGGCGCGCAGCACCAGCGAGGTCATGCCGATGTCGGATGCGAAGGAGGCCAACACGCCCCAGACGGGCAGGCTGCGGGAGCGCTCCACGAAGAAGACCGCGGCCGCGGCCGCGGGATAGGCGGCCTGCAGGACCCACAGCCACCAGCCCGCCTGCAGGATGTCCGGGGAATAGAGCGAATGCAGCAGCAGGGTCTCGGCCAGCACCGCGCGGAGGAACAGCAGGTACTTGGAGCGCATCGGCTCTTTATATAATATTCGCATGCCGACCCGAGTACTCCTGATTGAGGACGATCCCGCCTTCCGCCGCACCGTGGCCGGAGTCCTGCGCCTGCACGAATTCGAGGTGGAAGAGGCCGGCTCCGGCCGGGCCGGGGCGGGCAAGGCCCAATCCGATCGCCCCGACCTCATCGTCCTGGACCTGGTCATGCCGGGCATGAGCGGCCTGGAGGTCTGCCAACTGCTCAAGCAGGACCCCCAGACCGCCAGCATCCCCATCCTCATCCTCACCGGCAACGACCACGAGGGCCAGGACGTCTCCTGCCTGGACCTGGGGGCCGACGACTATCTCACCAAGCCCGTGAAGTCCGAGCGCCTCCTGGCCTACTGCCGGGCCCTGCTGCGCCGCGGCCGGGCCGAGGAGGCGCCGCCCGCGCTGGTGCGCGCCGGCGCCCTCACCCTGGACTACGGCCGCAAGCTGGTCAGCTTCAAGGGCAAGGAGTACGCCCACCTCACGCCCATGGAGTTCGGCCTGCTCTACGAGCTGGCCGGACGCAGCCCGGAGCCCGCGGACCGGGTCACGCTCTACCAGAAGGTTTGGGGCCTGGACCCCCCGTCCGAAGGCAGCCTCAAGACGGTGGACGTGCACGTCCGGCGCATCCGCCTCAAGCTGGGCTGGAGCTCGGACCGCTGGCTGGTCAGCGTGTCCGGGCGGGGCTACTGCATCCAGCCGGGAAGATAGCGGCGCAGGGACGCCTCCGGCGGATCGGGACAGCGTCGGGCGAGTCTCCCCGCGATCTCGGCATAGCGGTCGCGCCTGACGCCTCCCCCGCCTCCGCATCGCGAGCCTACTCAATGACAATGTAGTAGACCGTGTACGCCAGATTGGCGGGGCTGTCATGCATCGCGACGGTGAACGTTGCGTTGGTCTTGGCCGAAACACCGAGTCCATAATAGGCGGCTTCGGGGGATCCTGTTATGAGGATCGCCTTGGGCGCGGCGGCGTAGGGTCTATGGAATGTGACGACGGTAGCACAGGTGCTTACCCCGGCACCGCCGCCCGAGGTGATCGTGATTGCCCCGGCCATATCGGTCGAGCCGGCAGCCATCGCCGCTGAAGGGGAGTATCCGCATGAAGACGGCGTCCCGACCGTCGGCGCCGTGGTCTGAGTCGCCCGCAGGTGGGCGCCGGCGCCCCCCCCGCTGATCGTCACGAAGCCGGTCGCGCCCGTGCCGGTCGGAGCCCCGGGGCTCAAGGTGATCGACCCTCCCGAGTTGGCCGCAGATCCGCCGGCCGCGCCTGCGGTCAGGGCCAGGTCGCCGCCGCCGCCGCCCGTCCCGGCCGCCCCCCCGGCCCCAGCCTGGATGGTCAGGTCGTTGCCCGGGGCCGTCACAGCGCCGGCGTCTTGCACGCCGAAGGTGCGTGCGCCCGAATTGCCGAGAGAGAGGTTCAACGTCGGGTTCGCCGTCCCGATGCCCACATTGCCCGCGCTCACCACGAGGCCCGATGAGATGGTGACCCCGGGAGCGGCGCCCATCGTGGCGGTAAACGCCGCCGTCGAGCTGAACGTGTCATTGCCAGTAAAGGTCTGCGTTGCGGCGAGCAACGCGACGCCCGTCAAGCCCCCGCCATTTCCGACGAAGAGCCCCGCGTTGATCGTCCCGACGGGCATGTCGATGCCGGAAGAAAGCGTCACGCTGTAGCCGGAGGCGTCCTGGCCGGTGACGGCCAAAGTCGAGCCGCTCAACATGAGGCTGCCCAAAAACCTCACGCCGCCGACCACGTCCAGGGCCTGGCTCGGACTCGACGTCCCGATGCCGACGCGACCGCCGGCGGTGCTGAGCAGGACGTCGCCGAAGGTCACGCTGGAGCTGCCGCCGCCGATGACGACATCGCCTCCCTTGTTCGCGCCGTTGGCCGGCCCCGCAGTGATTGCCAGCGCTTGACCCGGCCCAACCGCGCTGGACGGGCCCACCAGGATGTAGCGCGTGGTCTCCCCGGCGAACTCGAGGTCCGAGAGCTCGGAGACCTGGGCCAGGGCGGCGGGGCCCAGCATAGCCAGGAACGCCCAGCCAACGGCACAGGCTCGTGCCAGCCGCAGACCGCGGGGGCTCATACCTCCCAGGTTAGAGCGCGCGCGGCGTCCGCGCCATGAAACTTTCGGTTAATTCTTGGCGGCCCCCAAAGTAGCGGCGCCCGGCGCGAAACGCGCCGGGCGCCGCTACTTCTTAGTCCAGGTCTAGCTCAGGAGCACTCGGAGAAGCCGCAGTCGTGGCAGGTCGGCCCCGAGCAGCCGGACTCGTAGGACACGTTGGAGGAGTAGCACTTGGGGCAGTACTCCGCCTTGGGCAGCGCCAGCCCCTCGAGCTTGGACTTCTGGGCCGCGTCCTCGCCGTCGGTCAGCCACCCGGTCTTCTTGAGGTGCTGGCGCAGGGCCACGGAGATGGCGTGCGCCACCGAGTTGATGCGGTTCTCGCCGAAGCCGATGGGCTTGTCGCCCTTGACCGAGTTGAGGTGCTTGAGCACCTTCAAGGGATCGCCCCCCTCCGCGAAGTACTTGGAGAGCAGGATGCCCACCAGCGAGGTCAAGGCCGAGATCTCGGTGCCCAGCGGCGGGATGTTGGTGAAGACCTGATAGGGCCCGCGCTCGTCGTAGTTGATGTGGATGTGCAGGGGACCGTAACCGGTCTTGATCTGGTAGTACTCGGAAGAGGCGCCGAAGGCGGTCTCCGGGTCGCGGCGCTTGCTCTTGGACGGGACCGGGGCCAGGTTGAGGACCTGCTGGGCCTTGGAGCCGTCGCGGTAGATGGTGATGCCCTTGCAGCCCAGCTCGTACGCCAGAGTGTAGGCGCTGCGCACGTCGGCTACCGTGGCGGCGGCGGGGAGGTTGATGGTCTTGGAGACCCCGTTGTCCGTGTACTTCTGGAAGGCCGCCTGGATCTGGATGTGATACTCCAGGGAGACGTCGTGCGCGGTCGGGAAGAGGCGCTGGATGTCGGCCGGGATCTCCGCTATGCCGCGCACCGCCTTGTGGTTCTCGCTGATGCGGTTCCAGAGGTCCGTCTCCTTGAGGCCGAAGAAGCCGCGCTTCTCCGCGACCTGTTTGAAGAGCGGGTTGACCTCGAAGAACACGTCCTTCTCGGAGGGCGCCTCGCCCTTCTTGATCGCCTCCAGGGCCTTGGCGTTGTAGCGGGTGTAGGCGATGGCGAAGAACGGCTCGATGCCGCTGCCCTGCAGGCCCGCGGCGATGGCGATGGTGCCCGTCGGCGCGATGGTGGTGCGGGCGCATTGGCGGGGGGTGCGCCGCTCGCCGCGGAAGTGGATCGACTCCGGGTCATAGACGGAGTTCTTCCAGTTCGGGAAGACGCCGCGCTCCTTGGCCAGCGACTCGGAGGCCGAGAGGGCCGTGTCGTTGATGAAGCGCATCAGCTTATTGGCGAACTCCAGGGCCGCCGGGGAGTCGAAGGGGATGCCCAGCTTGGCCACGGTCTCCGCGAAGCCCATCACGCCCAGGCCCACGCGGCGGTTGCCCTTGGCCATGCGCTCGATCTCGGGCAGCGGGTAGTTGTTGACCTCGATGACGTCGTCGAGGAAGCGGGTCGCGGTCTCCACGGCGCCGGCCAGGCGCTTGAAGTCGTAGGTGCCCTCGAGGACCGGGCCGGTCACGAAGTTGGCCAGGTTGATGGAGCCCAGGTTGCAGGGCTCCCAGGCCAGCAGGGGCTGCTCCCCGCAGGGGTTGGTGGCCTCGATCTGGCCGATGGCCGGAGTGGGGTTGGAGCCGGACTTGTTGATGCGGTCGATGACGATGAAGCCCGGGTCGCCCGACTTCCAGGCGCACTCCACCATGAGGTCGAAGATCTCCTTGGCCCGCGCCTTGCCCGCGACCTCCTTGGTGCGCGGGTTGATGAGGTCATACTCGGCGTCGGCGGAGACGGCCTTCATGAACCTCTCGTCGACGGCCACGGAGACGTTGAAGTTCTCCATGGTCGCGGACTGCGACTTCATGGTGATGAAGTCCTTGATCTCCGGGTGGGTGTAGTGCAGGATGCCCATGTTGGCGCCCCGGCGCGTCCCGCCCTGCTTGACCACGTCGGTGAGCTTGTCGAACATCTGCATGAAGGACAGCGCGCCCGAGGCCACGCCCTGCGTCTTCTTGACGATGTCGCCCTTGGGCCGCAGTTGGCTGAAGGAGAAGCCCGTGCCGCCGCCGGATTTCTGGATGAGCGACTGTGCGGACAGGGACTTGGTGATGGCCTCCATGGAATCCGGCACGGGCAGCACGTAGCACGCGGAGAGCTGCTGCAGCTCGCGCCCGGCGTTCATCAGCGTCGGGGAGTTGGCCAGGAAATCCCAGTCCGCGAGCAGGGCGTAGTAGCGGTCGCGCCAGAGGTCGGCGAGCTTGCGCGCCTCGGGGACCGAGGCGTAGGCCGCCTCCAGGTTCTTCATCAGCCGCGTAAAATTCGCTTCGCGCAGGTTCGACTCGGCGAGGCCGTCGTGGAAGAGGACCATGCGCGAGGGCCGCACGCCCGACGGGGAGGCGACCGGATGGGCG
>JAQUNT010000005.1 GCA_028717525.1 Elusimicrobiota bacterium | reverse complement strand
GTCTACGTGTTCAGCCGAGCGCCGATCACCGCGCCCGAAGACATGAAGAAGGCCAAGATGTGGGTCTGGGAGGGCGACCCCATCGCCCAGGCCGCCTACAAGGCCATCGGCGTCACCCCGCGGCCGCTCTCGGTGGTGGACGTCATGTCGTCTCTAGAGACAGGAATGATCGACGGCGTCTACGGGCCCCCCATGGGCGTGACCGCCCTGCAGTGGTTCCGCCGCACCAAGCACATCTACAACATGCCCATAGCCGACTCGGCCGGGGCGGTGCTCATGTCCAAGAAGGCCTTCGATGCCATTTCCGCGCCGGATCGCGCGGCCCTCCTGGAGGTCTCCGCCAAGCACCTGCGCAGGCTGAACCTCCTTTCGCGCAAGGAGAACGAGGAGGCCCTCGTCGCGATGCAGAAGCAGGGCTTGACCCTATCGGCGAAGCCCACGGCCGCGATCCTGCAGCGCTACGAGGAACTGGGCCGCCAGGCGCGCCGCGAACTGGTGGGCAAGCTCTATCCCCAAGGACTCCTCGACCGGGTCGAGAAGGCCGTGTCCGACTTCCGGGCCAAGAGCGGTGGAAAGGCTAAGAAAGGCTGAGTCCGTCATCCTCGGACTGGAGAGCGCCCTGCTGGTCGCGATCCTAGTCTTCCTGATCTTCATGTCCTTCCTGCAGGTCATCCTGCGCCAGGTCTTCGGCGGCGGCATCCTGTGGGGGGACACCTTGCTGCGCCACCTGGTGCTCTGGGTGGGCTTCCTGGGCGCGGCCCGGGCCTCGGCCGAGGAGAAGCATTTCGCCTTCGAAACGCTCTCCGACCGCCTGCCGCCCCGCGCTCACGCGGCCATGACCGCGGCCGCCCACCTATTCGCCGCCGCCGTGGCCCTGCTCCTGGCCAAGGCGTCCTGGTCCTATCTCCTGGCGGAGAAGGCCGAGGCCCGGAGCCTGTTCACGGTCGGAAGCCTCTCGGTGCCGGCCTGGCTTCTGGAGACCATCATCCCCGTCGGCTTCCTGCTGGTCTTCGGCCACACCGCGCTGCGCGCGGTGCTCCGCGCGCCGGAGGCCTTGGGCCGGACGGCCCCGCGACCATGATCTGGCTGCTGACCGCCGCCATCCTGGCCTTGGCCATGGTGGGCGCGCCCATCTTCTCGCTGATGGGAGGCCTGGCCATCTACCTTTTCCATGCGGTCGGCATCTCGACCCAATCCATCGTCATCTCCATCACCCGCCTGGCCACCTTGCCCGCCCTCATCGCCATACCGCTGTTCACTTTTGCCGGCTACGTCCTCGCGGAAAGCGGCGCCCCGCGCCGCCTGGTGGCTTTGGCCGAGGCGCTCTTCGGCTGGCTGCCTGGAGGCGTGGCCATGTCCGCGCTCCTGGCCACCGCGCTCTTCACGGCCTTCACGGGCGCCTCGGGGGTGACCATCATCGCGCTGGGCGGGCTCATCTATCCGCTGCTGCGGCGTCAGGGCTACCCCGAGGATTTCTCCCTGGGTCTGGTGACCACGACCGGCAGCCTGGGACTCCTGTTCCCGCCGAGCCTGCCTATCATCCTCTACGCCCTGGTGGGCAAAGTCTCCATCGACCGGCTCTTCGCTGCGGCGGCCGTGCCGGGCTTGGTCCTGCTCGCCATATTGGGCGGCTACGCCATGCTGGTGGCCTCCCGCCACGGCGTGCCGCGCGTCCCCTTCACCAGGGCCGCGGCCTGGAAGGCGGCGCGCGATGCGGTTTGGGAGATCCCCCTGCCCTTCCTCGTCATCGGCGGCATCTACGGGGGGAAGTTCACGGCCTCCGAGGCCGCCGCCATCATGGCTTTCTACGTCGTGGTGGTGGAGGCCCTGGTCTACCGGGACCTGGCCCTGCGCGACCTGCCCGGCGTGATGCGCCGCAGCATGATGCTGGTCGGCGCCATCCTCATCGTCCTGGGCACGGCCCTGGGCCTGACCGACTACCTCATCGACGCGGACGTGCCGACGCGCATCTTCCAGTTCCTCCACGCGCACATGCACAGCCAGTGGGCCTTCCTGGCCTGCCTCAACGTCTTCCTCCTGGTGGTCAATATGGTGGAGATCTTCTCGGCCATCATCATCGTGGTGCCCATCATCGTGCCCGTGGCCGTGCAGTACGGCATCGACCCCATCCACCTGGGGACCCTGTTCCTGCTCAACCTGGAGATCGGCTACATGACCCCGCCCTTGGGCCTCAACCTGTTCCTATCGAGCCGGCGCTTCCAGAGGCCCCTGCCCGTCCTCTACCGGGCGACCATGCCGTTCCGGGCGGTGCTCCTGGCCGCCCTGGCCCTGGTGACCTACATCCCGCACCTGAGCCTCTGGCTCCCCGATGTCCTGAGGATACTATGAAACCGACCACCCGCAGCAGCGACCTGAGCTTGGACGAGAAGCGGCGCCTGTTGGACCACATCGAGTCTTCGCCGGCCTACGTCAAGGCCTACGAGGACCTGCACTTCCTGCGCCGCCGGGAGTTGCGCCCCATCCGGCTCCAGTTGGAACTCCTCAAGTCCGAGATGATCCTGGCCGAGAACAAGATCAAGTCCACGGTCGTGGTCTTCGGCTCGGCGCGCGTGGCCCCTCCGGAGCAGGCCCGCCGGGAGCTGGCTCAGGCCCAGGCCAAGGCCAAGGCCGACCCCGGTGAATACGACCTGGCCCAAGCGGTCACCCGGGCGCAAATGAAGGTGGAGTTCTCGCGCTACTACGAGGAGGCCCGCCGCTTCGCCGCCATCATCTCGCGGGCCCAGCAGTCGGACAAGCGCCTGGAGTTCGTCATCGTGACCGGCGGCGGCCCGGGCATCATGGAGGCGGCCAACCGGGGCGCCTACGAGACCAACTGCCGCTCCATCGGGCTCAACATCACTTTGCCCCATGAGCAGTCCCCCAACCCGTTCATAACCCCCGAACTATCGTTCCAATTCCATTACTTCGCCCTGCGCAAGATGCATTTCATGATGCGGGCCAAGGCCATGGTGGCCTTCCCGGGCGGCTTCGGAACTTTGGACGAGCTCTTCGAGACCCTGACCTTGGTGCAGACCTCCAAGAAGCGGCCGATCCCCATCGTGCTCTTCGGCCGCGAGTTCTGGAAGCGGGTCATCGACTTCGATTACCTGGCCGAGACCGGCATGATCGCCTGGGAGGACACGCGCCTGGTCGCGATGGTCGAGACGGCGGAGGAAGGCTGGGCCCACATCCGCAACTTCTGGAAGGAGCACCGCTCCAGCAGCCGCATGCCCTGAGGCCATGCTAGCCTCCGCTCTGGCGACCCTGGCGCTGGCCGCGGGCTTGGCTCCGGCCTGGGCGGGCGACGACTTCCTGGCGCTGGTGCGCAAGGCCGGAAGCCGCCAGGAACCCGAGGAGCGCGTCGAGTACTTCGCGCGCGCCATCGCCGCCTGGACGCCCAGCCACGGCCCCGGCCTGCTGGCCGCGTGCTACTTCGGCCGCGGGGAGGCCCGCTACGATGCCGGCGACTTCGCCCGGGCCCTGCCGGACCTGGCCCAGGCCCTGGAGGGGGACCTCAACAACGCGCGCGCCCTGTTCCTGCGCGGCCGCATCCTCCTGCACCAGACGCTGATGGCGGAGGAGCCTTCCACCCGCCGCGCCGCCGACGCCGCGCGGGCCTTGGAGGAATACGCGGCGCTCAGGCCGGAGGACGCGGAGGGCCTGCTGGCCCTGGGCCGCGCGCAGATCCTGGCCGGCCGCGCCGCCGAGGCCCGCGCCTCCTTCGAGCGGGCGCGCCGACTCGAGCCCTCGGATCCCCGCCCCGAACTGGGGCTCGGCCGGGCCTGGCTGGCCGAACGGAGCCTGAGCCGCGCCCGCGAGAGCCTCGACGCCGCCGAAGCCCTGGCCCGCGGCCGAGACGCCGACGTCCTGACGGAGCGCGCGCGGTGCCGGCTGGCGCACGGTGACGAACTCGGGGCTCGGGCGGACTACGACCGGGCCCTGCCCCGGCACGAAGAGCTCCTCCAGGACCTGGCCCGCGGCCGCGCCCGTCCCGTGGACATCGACGAACGCCAGGCCGAGGCCGGCCGCGCCTACTACGGCCGCGGCCGGCTCCGAGAAGCCCGGGGGGAGGCGGCCGGGGCCCGGGCCGACTACGAGGCCGGCTGCCGCCACGGCGAGCCGCGCTGCTGCCGCAGGGTCCAGTCGCTCTCGGCGCCGCCGCCTCCCGAACCCCGGCCCGCCCCGGCCAAGCCGCCCAAGAAGCCCAGGCGCCGCGCGCTGCCCAGCCCGTCGAGCGACCCAGGAGACCGCATCTACGGCTCCTAGGCCGGCGGCCGCGCTCCGCGCCCATTTGGTATAATCGCTCCGCCTTGAAGAACCACCTGCTGCTGACGGCGCTGGCCCTGGCCCTGGCCCTGACCCCCGCGGCGCACGCCGTCCGGCCCGAGACCGACAAGCTCATCCTGCAGGGCCTCGACGCCGCGTACGGGATGGACTTCGAGCGCGCCGCCGCCCTCTTCACCGAGGCGGGGCAGCTGGAGCCGGAGAACCCGGTCGGGCCGTTCTTCCTGGCTTCCTTGCAGTGGCTGGAGTACTCCCAGAACGCGGACGTGCCCGGCACGGTCGACGCCCTGGAGCCGAAGTTCAACAAGATCATGGACCAGGCTCTGGCCCGCGCCCAGAAGATGTTCGACAAGAACCACAACGACCCGGAGGCGAACTTCTACCTGGGAGCCTGCTACGGCATGAAGGGGCGCTGGTACCTCCTCAAGTACAAATGGGTGCGCGCGGCCAACCTCGGGTTCAAAGGCTACAAGTTCCTCAAGCGCACCGTGGAGCTCGACCCCGATTACGCCGACGCCTACCTGGGCATGGGGATGTACGACTACTACTCGGACACCCTGCCGACCATCGTGAAGTTCGTGGCCAACCTCATCGTGCGCGGGGACAAGAAGCGGGGCCTGCGCTACATCGAGACCACCTTGACCAAGGGCCACTACAGCGTCACCGAGGCCAAGATCTTCCTGGTGGGCATCCTGAGCGCCTACGAGAAGCAGCCCGAGAAGGCCCTGGAGATCATCCTGGACCTGCGCCGCCGGAAGCCGGAGAACCTGTTCTTCCTCCTGATGGAGGTGGGGACGCGCATCAACGCCCAGGACTGGAACGGGGCCATCGCCTTCGGCGAGTTCCTGGCGCCCCGGGTCCGCGCGATAGCCTACACCAAGCCGCACGCCAGCCTCTTCGACCTCTATCTAGGGGAGGCCTATCTGGGCGCCAAGGATTTCGCCAAGGCGGTGGATGTCTTCGACCGCTGCATCGAGACCGCGCCCGAGCCCCGGAAGGCCACGGTCACCCACTGCCACCTGCGCCGAGCCCAGGCCCTGGACATGCTCGGCCGGCGCACGGAGGCTCGCCACGACTACACCTTCGTCACGGAGCGCCCCGACTTCTTCGATTCCCAGAAGCGGGCCAAGCGCGGGCTCAAGGCGGTCGCCACCTACGAGGAGATCCTCCGCCAGCTCCAGCCGTGAAGCCTTGAAAATTTAACCTCCGCCCGCTATGCTTTGGGCGCATGCCCGAAGCGGACCCCTACCAAGCCTGGCTCGACGACTTCAAGCGCGAGATCGACGCCTTGGCCGCCAAGTCCCCCGCGCCCAGCCGGGAGGCCGGCCGCCGCGCCCAAGCCGCGTTCTCCTCCTGGTGGCAATCGGAGCTGGGCTCGCCGGCTCCGCCGCCGGTTCCCGAGCCGGCAGAGCCGGCCGCGCCTGCCAGCCCGGCGACCTCCGCAGGCCCGGAGGCCAGATCCGAGGAGAAGGCCGCCTTGAAGTCAGAGCTCGCGCTGGCGAGGCAGGAGAACGCGCAGTTGCGGCAGCGCCAGGAGGAAGCCCGGCTGGCCCGAGAGGAGCTGGAGGCCAGGCTCCTGCGCCTGCAGGAGGCCCACGAGCACGCCGCGGCAGGCCTCCAGGAGAAGCTCCGCCTCCTGGAGGACCGCATCCGTGAGCTGGGCCGCGACCAGGTCTCCGCGGAGAAGGCCCGCGAGCGCCTGGAGGTCCGCAGCCAGGCCCTGGAGGCGGACCTGCGCCAGGCCGCTGTGCGCGGCGCCGAGTCTGCGCGCGATGCCCTGGAGGCGCGCCGCCGCCTCGCCGAGGCCGAGCCCGAGCTGCAGCGCCTCAAAGCTGAGTGGGCCGCGGCCCAGGCCACCATCTCGGAACTGCGGCGCCAGTCCTCGTCCTATCAGGAGCGGGTGGTCGAGTTCCAGGAGCATACCGGCTCCGACGTGGCCCTGCTGCGCCAGGAGCTGCGGGAGTTCCTCATCAAGCTCAAGCGCCTCATCGACGAGGCCGCCGGCCGACAGGCCTGACCTGGACTGGACCTGCCGCGCCGCAGGCGCGGAATCCGGCCTTCCTTTATAATTAGCACTCCCACAATTGGATTGACAGCTTTGGAACACTCATGCTAAAATAGCAGACAACAAAGCGGAGTGCCAGTTCTGACACTCGCAGATCACATGCAGAGAGTCCGGAGGTAACGCAACATGGCCGAAGCAACACTGTCCAAAGTGAAGATCCAGCCCCTCGGCGACCGCGTTCTGGTCAAGCCGATCGAGCAGAAGGAGACCAAGCGGGGGAGCATCATCATCCCCGACACCGCCAAGGAGAAGCCCCAGGAAGGCGAAGTGGTCGCGGTTGGGAAAGGCAAGGTGACCGAGGACGGCAAGGTCCTGCCCATGGACGTCAAGCCGGGAGACCGCATCCTATACGGCAAGTACTCGGGCAACGAGATCAAGATCGACGATGTCGAGCACCTGATCATGCATCAGGACGACATCCTCGGCATCCTCAAGTAAGATCCTTTATATAGTCACTCAGAGAGGTAAACAACAACATGGCTAAGCAGATCGCATATGGAGACGAGGCGCGCAAGCACCTCAAGACCGGCGTGGAGAAGCTCGCCAACGCCACCAAGATCACCCTCGGCCCCCGCGGCCGCTCCGTGATCCTGGAGAAGAAATTCGGGTCCCCGTCCGTTCTGGACGACGGAGTCACCATCGCCAAGGACATCGAGCTGGAAAACCCTTACGAGAACATGGGCGCCCAACTCGCCCGCGAGGTGGCCTCCAAGACCAACGACGTGGCCGGCGACGGCACCACCACGGCCATCGTCCTGACCCAGTCCCTCCTCAACGAGGGCATCAAGAACATCACGGCCGGCGCCAACGCCAAGGCCATCGAGCGGGGCATGCACAAGGCCCTCGAGCTCGTGGTCAAGGAGCTCAAGAAGAACACCAAGCCGGTCAAGACCAAGGAAGAGAAGGCCCAGGTGGCCACCATCTCCTCCAACGACCGGGTCATCGGCGACCTCATCGCCCAGGCCCTGGAGAAGGTCGGGCATGAGGGCGTGATCACGGTCGAGGAAGGCAAGTCCGCCGAGACCACCCTCGAGGTCGTGGAAGGCATGCAGTTCGACCGGGGCTACATCTCGCCCTACTTCATCACCGACTCCGAGCGCATGGAGACGGTCCTGGAGAACCCCGCCATCCTCATCACGGACAAGAAGGTCTCCTCCATGCAGGACCTGCTGCCCATCCTGGAGAAGGTCGTGCAGTCCGGCAAGTCCTTCATCCTCCTGGCCGAGGACGTGGACGGCGAAGCCTTGGCGACCCTCGTGGTCAACAAGCTGCGCGGCACCATCAAGGCCGCGGCCGTGAAGGCCCCGGGCTTCGGCGACCGGCGCAAGGAGATGCTCCAGGACATCGCGGTCCTCACCGGCGGCCAAGTCGTCAGCGAAGAGCTCGGGCACAAGCTCGAGAAGGTCACCATGGACATGCTGGGCGGCGCCAAGCGCGTGGTCATCGACAAAGAGAACACCACCATCGTCAACGGCGACGGCGACAAGTCCGAGATCAAGAAGCGCGCCGAGTCCATCCGCAAGCAGATCGAGGAGACGACCTCCGACTACGACAAGGAGAAGCTCCAGGAGCGGCTGGCCAAGCTCTCCGGCGGCGTGGCGGTCATCAACGTCGGGGCGGCCACCGAGACCGAGATGAAGGCCAAGAAGGCCAAGGTCGAGGACGCCTCCAACGCGACCCGCGCGGGCGTGGAAGAGGGCATGATCGCGGGCGGCGGCGTGGCGCTGCTGCGCGCGGCCTTGGCCCTGGAGAAGTTCACCGGCGGCGATCTGGATGAGACCACCGGCGGGCAGATCGTGCGCCGGGCCCTGCAATCCCCCATCCGCCAGATCGCGGAGAACTCGGGCCTCGAAGGCTCCGTGGTGGTGCAGAAGGTCCTAACCTCCGGCGGCAACATCGGCCTTAACGCCGCCGACGGCGAGTACGTGGACCTCTTCAAGGCCGGGATCGTCGACCCGCTCAAGGTCACGCGCACAGCCCTGGAGAACGCGGTGTCTTTGGTCGGGACCATCCTCACCACCGAAGTCCTGGTCGCGGACATCCCGGAGAAGAAGGAAGCCATGCCCGGCGGCCCGCACGGCCACGGCGGGGACATGTACTGAGCCTCACCAGGCCGCAGCCGTAGCCGGCCTGACGTCCGCGCCCCCGGTCCTTCGGGATCGGGGGCGCTCTCTTTTCGGGATGGCGGCCGGGAAAGATCGTCAAACCGGGGCGAATCTGTGGTATAATATCCCTCTAGTTGATCCTTGACAACTTAAAGAAAATACGCTATTGCCTGGACGCCGCGGCCAAAAGGGCCGGTCGGGACCCAGGCCGCGTAGGCCTTGTGGTCGTGACCAAGTACGCGACCGCCGAGCAGATCCGCGAGGTCATCGACTCCGGGCTGGTCTCCGAAATCGGCGAAAGCCGCATCCAGACCGCCGAGGCGAAGAGAGCCGAGCTGGGCGAACTCGCCGGGCGCGTGCGCTGGCGGCTCATCGGCCACCTGCAGACCAACAAAGCGCGCAGGGCCGCGGAGCTCTTCGACGCCGTGGACTCGGTGGACAGCCTGCGCGTGGCCGAAGCCCTGGAGAAAGCCCTGGCCCCGGTCGGGAAAAGCCTCCCGGTCCTGGTCCAGGTCAAGCTCACGGAGCGCGACACGCAGGGCGGGGTCGCCCCGGAGGGCCTGGAAGGCCTCCTGCAGGAGCTCAAAGCGTATGCGCATCTGGACGTCCGCGGGCTGATGGCCATCGCGCCGCAGGCGGGCTCCCCGGAAGAGGTCCGGCCCCATTTCCGGCGCATGCGCGGATGGTTCGACAGATTTTTCGCAGATCGGCCCGGGGCGCAGTTGTCCATGGGCATGAGCGGCGACTTCGAGGTCGCCGTAGAGGAAGGCGCGACGGTGGTCCGGCTGGGTTCGGTCGTTTTCGGCGGTTAGCTCACACAAAGGGAGGGTACTGCATGATCGTCAAAGTCCGTGTCATCCCAAACGCAGAAGACAACGAAGTGGTGAGCCGCATCGGGAGCGTTCTTCGGGTGAAGGTCACGGCCCCGGCAATAGACGAGAAGGCCAACGCGACGCTGAAGAATTACCTGGCTGAGTTCTTCGAAGTCCCGTCCCGGCGGGTCAACATCCTGCGCGGCGCCAACGGCCGCGAGAAGACCGTCGAGATCGTGGGCCGCACCGAAGAGCAGCTCAAGCGCGTGATGGAGTCCATCCCCTAAAGGGGAACGGACCATCGAGGCACCCGCGACAGGGGAGATTCCGCCCCTGCCGCGGGTGTCTTCGTTTTTGCTATAAATGGGGCTGTCATGAAGCCCTTCCCCATCAAGGATCCGATCGCCCACATCGTCTGGAAGAGGGACCGCCTGCTGGCCCTCGACCAGAGACTCCTGCCCCGCAGGGTGAGGTACGTCGCCTGCCGGACGGCCGAGGACGTGGCTCGCGCCACCAAAGACATGGTCCTGCGCGGGGCGCCCCTGATCGGGGTTGCCGCCGCCTACGGCATGGTCCTGGCCTCCCGGCGCGGCCGGCGCCAGCTGGAGCGCGCCGGCCGGACCCTCCTGCGCGCCCGCCCGACGGCCATCAACCTCAAGCACGGCATCGAGGCCATGCTGGACGCGGCCGACGGGGTCCCCGACGGCCGTTTGACCAGGGCGGTGGAAGCGGCCGCCGTCCGCTTCCACCGCCAGGATGTCGAGGCCAACCAGCGCATGGCGGTCCTGGGGGCCTCCTTGCTCAAGAAGGGCTCCCGCATCATCACCCACTGCAACGCCGGCGCCCTGGCCACTGCGGGACTGGGCACCGCGGTCGGCGTCATCCGCTACGCGCATCACCTGGGCAAGGTCGCCCAGGTCTATCCCTGCGAGACCCGGCCTTACCTGCAGGGCAGCCGCCTCACCCTCTGGGAGCTCATGCAGTCGGGCGTGCCCGCCGACCTCATCACCGACAACATGGCCGCGCACGTCATGAAGACCTGCGCCATCGCTGCCGTGATCGTGGGCTCGGACCGCATCGCGGCCAACGCCGACGTGTGCAACAAGATCGGGACCTACGGCCTGGCCATACTGGCCAGGCACCACGACATCCCGTTCTACGTCGTGGCGCCGACCACCACTGTGGACCTGGCCACGCCGGACGGGTCGCGCATCCCCATCGAGGAGAGGAGCGCCGACGAGGTCCTGCGCATCTTCGGCCGACCCATCGCGCCCCGAGGGGCCCGGGCCCGCCACTTCGCTTTCGACGTGACCCCGCACCAGTTGGTCACCGCCATCGTCACGGAGCGGGGCATCGTGAGCCCGGTTGACGGGCGCAACCTCAGGAGAGTGGTAGGATAAACCCATGCCAGACGCCTCCCAGTTCCGCATCCTCTTAGTGACCGCGCCCGACGCCAAGGTGGCCGATGTCCTCGCCTCGGGCCTGGTGGAGCGCAAGCTCGCCGCCTGCATCAGCATCGTCCCCGGCATCACCTCCATCTACCGCTGGGAAGGCAGCCTCCACAAGGACTCCGAAGCCCTGCTGATCATCAAGACCCGCGTCGGCGCGCTCTACGAGCTCTCCCAATTCATCAAGGAGAATCATCCGGCGAAGGTCCCGGAGATCATCAGCCTGCCCATCCTGGAAGGCAACGCCGCCTACCTGGAATGGCTGGGAGCCAACGTCATCTTCACGCGCAAGGCCGAGGAAGCGCAATTCCCCTTCTGACCCCGGACCGCCATCCCTAGATTGCTGATCCTGGCCTCCGCCTCCCCGCGGCGCCGCATCCTGCTGCGCCGCCTGAAGGTCCCTTTCCGGGTCATCCCCAGCCGCGCCGGCGAGGAGTCCCGGGAGCGCGACCCCCGCCGCCTGGTCCTGAAGCTGGCCCTGCGCAAAGCCCGGGACGTGGCGCGCCGACATCCGGACGCGGTCGTGCTGGGAGCCGACACCATCGTGGTCTGCCGGGGGGAGATCATCGGCAAGCCCCGGGATCACTCCCACGCCCTCCGCATCCTGGACACCCTCAACGGCCGCTGGCAGGAGGTCTACACGGGCATCGCCGTGGTCTGGGAGGGGGGCAGGACCTGGCGCGCGCGCGCGGTCAAGAGCCGGGTCCTGGCCCGGCGTCTGAGCCCGGAGCGCCTGCACCGCCTGGCGGGCAAGCACCACGACAAGGCCGGCGCCTACGCGGTCCAGGACCGCGACGACCCCTTCATCGAGCGCATCGAGGGCGACTACGGCAACGTGGTGGGCCTGCCTCTCGACGCGGCCCGGAGGCTGCTGGAGCGGGCCGGCGTCTACCCGGCCTTGCCCCCGGCCAGGGGCAGACTGAAGTAGAAGCGGGCGCCGTGGGGGGAGGCGTCCTCGACCCCGATCGTGCCCCCGTGGCGCTGGACCGCCTTCAGGCAGAGGGCCAACCCCAGGCCCACGTTGCCCAGGTGCCGCTTCATGTCCCTCTGAAAGAACTTCTTGAAGATCTCCGGCCGTGCCTCGGGCGGGATGCCCGGACCGCCGTCCGAGACCTCCACGCGCCCCTGGCCGTCCCGGACCCGCAGGCCGATGCAGACGGAGCCGTGGGCCGGGGTGTGCTCCACGGCGTTGTGCACCAGGTTGTCGAGGACCCGGCGCAGGAGGGCCGCGTCGCCCAGGACCACGGCCCGGGCCCCGGCGGGGATGTCCATGACCAGCTTCTGCTTGCGGTCCGCGACGATCAGTCCGAAATCCTTCCCGGCGGCGGCGGCCAGGGCGGCGAGGTCCACGGGCTGCTGCTCGCGCAGGCCCTCGACCTCCTCCATGCGCGCCAGCTGCAGGACGTCGTCGACCATGCGCCGCAGGCGCTCGGTGGACATGTCCAGAAGCTCGATGGTGCGCCGGCAGCCCGCCCCGGCCTTGGAATCCGCCAGCTGCTCCTGGAGCAGGGTCACGCCGGAGCGCACCACCGTCAGCGGGGTCTTGAGGTCGTGCACGAGCATGGCCGAGAGCTCGCGCTTCTCCAGTTCCAGCTCGCGCCGCCGCCGGGTCTCCTCCTTGAGGGCGCCCCCCAGGTGGTTGAAGGCGGCCACCAGCCGGGCCGCCTCGTCGCCCGCGTCGTCGGCGCGCAGGGGCCGGAAACGCTCCGGGTCCTTGGGCAGGGACTCGAAGCGGGGGACCAGCCGCTCGATGCGCCAGCCGAACCAGGCGCCCATGAGCCAGGCCGTCAGGACCACTCCCAGCAGGGACGTCACTCCCCACTGCACGGCCCGCGCGGCGATGGCGGCCAGGCGGCTCTCCAGCTCGGAGGTGTGGAAGCCCAGCAGGACCGTGCCCGGGCCGCGCCCGCCCAGGGGCACCGAGGCCTGCACGTCGTAGATCCCGTCCGGGACCAGGCGGATGGGGACCCCGGGGTGCGGCTGGCGGGAGAGCCAGCGCGAATCGTCGACCCGGCGCAGCAGGGAGCGGTCCCGGCGGTCGCGCACCTCCACGGCCGCGATGCCGGCCTGGCGGATCATGGCCGTCAGGTCTTCGTCAAGCTGATGGTAGCGGCCGGCCCTGGCCTGGGCGGAGACCAGCGCCCGCACGGCGACCAAGGTGTCGTCGGCCATGCGCTCGGCCCGGGAATAGGCCTCCTGCCGGATGACGCGGACATGGTAGGTCAGCAGACCGGCCGCGATGGCCAGACCGAAGCAGGAGAAGACCAGAGCGAGACGGACGCTCAGCCGCATGAGCGGTTTCAAGTCTACCTCATTTTTCCTATACTTTGCATGTGGACGCCCCTTCCCGCGCCGCGTCCTGGACGCTGCCCTTCGCCCGGCTCTGGTTCATCCTGCGGACGCTGGCCGTACGCGGGCGGTTCCTGACGGGCAAGGCCAGCTTCATCGGTGCGCGCGTGGCCGAGACCTCCAGCTCCTTGGCGGAGGTCTACGACGGACGGGGCCGGCCCTTGGGGCCCCGGTCTTTGGCCCGTCACCGGCTGGAGACCGACCCTCCGCGCACGGGGATGCAGGGCTGGAGCCTCTTCGCGGCGCACCGCGGGCGTCCCCTGGCGAGGCTGGCCTGCGGGTTCTGCGGGCATCTCTACTTCATCGAGCTCCGGCCCCAGGAGACGCCCCCGGGGCCGGCTTCCTATGGGACCGACTGGTTCTCCTTCTGGGACGGATGCTGCCGGCAAGTCCCGGCGCTGGCCTGCCCGCACTGCGAACAGCGCAGCGCCCCGGGTGTCCAATTCATCGGCGGGTTCTGAGGGGACAAGGCATGGACGATATGCGAGCGGCGCCGGGCCGGCCTGCGGAGAGGGAGGCCTACGGCCTGAGCCGCATGCTCGAAGACACGGTCTCGGCCCTGTTCCAGGCCGGAGGCGTCTTCTCCGACCTGGCCGGCCGGCCCGCCCCGCCCTACGCGGTCATGCTCCCGAATCTCCTGGTCTTCTGCGCGGCCATCTGCGCCGCGGTCCTGCTGCGCGCCTGCATCGCCGCGCCGGG
Source organism: Elusimicrobiota bacterium (assembly GCA_028717525.1). Classification (GTDB taxonomy): domain Bacteria; phylum Elusimicrobiota; class Elusimicrobia; order UBA1565; family UBA9628; genus UBA9628. Next base: position 2,597 of record JAQUNT010000005.1, on the reverse strand, counting down.
GCTGCTCAACCCCGCGCCCGGTACGACGGCCTTCGCGGCCATGGCCGGCCTGGTCCTGGCCGTGCCCTTGAGCTTCCTGGCCGCGGGCGTGGTCCACGCGTTCATGCGGCTCTCGGGCGGGGAGGGGGATTTCCAGCGCAGCTACCAAGCCTGCTCCATGCTCTCCATACTCCTCGCCTTGCAGGCCCTGCTGAACTGGTTCGATTGGGTCTGGGCCCTGCCGGCCCTGCTGGCGGCCTACATGGGGACCGCCGCGGCCCGGTCTTTGCACCGCGCCCCGGCCCTGCGCGCCGGCCTCGTCTTCACCGCCCTGGCCGCCTTGGGCATCGCCGGACAGTGGCAGCTGCGCGAGCACGCCTCCCGCTGGTACCGGACCGCGCTCGCGATGCAGGCCGTGACCGCGGCCGCCCAGGACCTCAGCCGCCAGCTCCAGCAGCTGCAGGCATCCGAAGCGCCGGACGCCGCGGCGCCGCAGGTTCAGTCGGCCCCGCAGGACTCGCTGCAGCCGATCGGGCCTTCCAGCCTGGACCTGATCAACGCTCCGGCGGGCGGCCAGCCGGCTGATGAGGCCCTCGCCGAGACCCCGGCCGAATTGCAGGCCCGGGCCGAAGCCCAGACCCAGGCCATCCGGCAGGCCACCCCGGACCTGCTCGCCCCGGTCATGGGCATCCTGAAGAACCCGTCCTTGACCAAGAACCTGCCGCCGGAGCAGGCGGCGCCCATCAACGCGCTCACGGATATCCTAGTCCAGATGCAGAAGGACATGACCGGGGAGCGGAAGATGTCCCCGGAGGAGCGGACGGCCATGACGGCGCGGCTCCAGAACGCCATGGCCCAGCTCATGGGCCAGGCGCAGCAGGCCGGGATGGCAGGCCGGCCCCGGCGGCGGCCTGGGGCAGTCGCCCCGCCGAAGAAGGCGCCGGCGCTCCGCGAGCCTCCGGGGCAGGACTTCCAATGAGGCGCGCCCCGGGGAAGGCGCACGGCGTGACCAAGGTCATCCATTTCTGCTACGGGCATCGCCTGCTGGAGCACCGCGGCAAGTGCCGCCACCTGCACGGCCACAACGGCGTCCTGGAGATCACCCTGCTTCGGAAGAGCCTCGACCGGATGGGGATGGTCATGGACTTCGACAGGATCAAGTCCGCGGTCGCGGACTGGGTCAAGTCCCGCCTGGACCACAAGATGCTCCTCAATTCCCGCGACCCTCTGGTCCGGGTCCTGCGCGCGCAGGGCGAGCCCGTGGTGGCCCTCCCGGGCAATCCCACCGCGGAGAACATCGCGCGCCTGGTCTACACCCGGGCACGCCGGCGCGGGCTCCCGGTGCACAGCGTCAGGCTCTGGGAGAGCCGGGACTCCAGCGCCCTCTACCCCGCCGGCTAAGCAGCCTCGAACCCGCCCTGGCGCGCGGTTTCCGCGTAGAAGGCGGCCCCCGGCTTGGGCCGGCGCTCCCGGTCGCAGAGGCCGAAGCGGTGGCGCCAGGTGCCCCACTCGTAGTTGTCCACCAAAGTCCAGTGCAGGTAGCCGCGCAGGTCCGCGCCCCGGGCCGCGGCCCCCGCCAGGCTGGCCAGGTGCGCGCGCAGGAAGGCCTCCCGGTTAGCGCCGCCCTCGTCGGCCATCCCGTTCTCCGTGATCCAGACGGGCTTGCCGTACTCCTTCCAGAACTTCAGGGCCACGGCGCCGAGACCCTCCGGAACGATCTCCCAGCCGGTGCCGCCGCGCGGCCGGTCTCCCCGCCGGCCGCCCAGGAGGCGGAACAGGGGCCGGCCCAGGGCGCCCTCGACCTCGGCGAAGCCGGGCAGGGCCGCGGCCGGAAGGAAGGGCAGGCGGCTGCGCGAGACGAAGATACGGGTGTAGTAGTTGAGCCCCAAAAAATCCAGGCGGTCCTTGATGGCGTCGAGGAGGTCTCGGTGCATGAACCGGTCCCAGCGCTCTGCGGCCGGCTCGTCGCCGGGCCGTGCCGGCTCCAGCAGGCTGACATGTTGGGCCATTCCCACGCGGGCTCCGGCATCCAGCCGGTGCAGGAGGCTCCAGCACTCGTTGTGCGCTCGCGCGATGCGGTCCACGAGCCGCGGGATCGCTTCGCGCTCGCGCCCGCTGAGCCAGCTCAGCCCGGGGGGAAAGCGCCCCAGCCCGTAGGCGAAGAGCAGGAAGACCATAGGTTCGTTGAACACGACCCAGTCCGACACGGACGGCCGCAGCGCCGCCGCGGCGCGCTCGGCGAAAGCCAGGAACCGTTCCCGGACCCCGTCCTCGTGCCAGCCGCGGGGGTGGAGCCGCAGCAGCCAGGCCGGCTCCGAGAAGTGATGGAGGGTGACGATGGGCCGGATGCCGCGGTCCGCCAGGCGCCGGGCCCATCCCGCGTAGCGGGCCAGGGCCGCGTCGTCGAAGCGGTCCGGCTCGGGCTGGATCCGGGACCATTCCAGGGAGAAGCGGTAGGCGGTGAGGTTGAGCTCGCCCAGCAGACGCAAGTCCTCGGAGAACAGCTCCCAGGAGCGCGCCGCGTCGCCCGAACGCTCCCAGCCGCGTCGCGCCTCCCAGTCCCAGAGGGCCGAGCCCCGGTTGCCGCCCTCGTTCTGGTAGGAGGCCGTGGAGACGCC
>JAQUNT010000004.1 GCA_028717525.1 Elusimicrobiota bacterium | reverse complement strand
GGAACCGATCACCGTGGAAGGCTTCACCTTCACGGACCCCAGCTACCGGCTCAAGATCATAGCCGACCCCAGCTTCGTGAGCTCCGCGCCCGTGGTCAGCCCGCCGTCCCCCGCGACAGCCGGCTTCGCCATCAAGAACGACAGCGTGAGCCTGCAGGGCATCGACGTCACGGCCGCCGCCTCCCTGAGCTACGGGGTGCAGGCCTCCTCGGCCCTGGCCTACATATCCAGCGTCAACGTCCGCGGCGGGTCGTTCCTCACTGGCACCGGGATCGCCATCCGCGACGGGAGCGTGGTGGCCTACTCCAGCGTGACGGTGCCGGAGGCCGTCGCCTTCGGGGTGAGCGGACTCGGCTGCAAAGTGGCCTACAGCAGCGGCACCAGCAACAGCTCCGTGACGAAGACCCTTTTCGTCACCGGCTCCTCGCACAGCATCATCGGATGCTACCTTGAGAACCCCCTCGGGATCGCCGGATACATCTACTGAGGGCAGCACAACACCGTGTTCGGCAGCACCATGACCGGGTACAGCGTGACCGCCGGCGGCGGCCTGCATATCTACGCCTCCACGGACACCTTGGTGGACGCCAGCAGGATCGACGGAGGCCTCTACTTCGAGGAGGCCTCGAGCAACACGGTGAGCCGGAGCTTCGTGAACATGGCGTCCGGCTACGGCGTGTATGACCTGTACGGAGTGAATAATTCCGTCTTCCAGAGCACGGTGACGAGCGTGGGCTACGGCGTTCTGATGAACAAGTCCTCGGGCAGCGTCGTGGGCGACTGCTACGTCCAGGCCTCCACCTACGCCGTCTACGTCAATGCTTCGACCGGGGCGGCGGTGGGCAAGAGCTTCCTGCGCGGCACCTCGGCCAACGGCCTCGGCCTGTGGGTGGGCGGCGGCGTGGGCTTGACCGCGGTGGAGAACACGGTCATGGGCGGCAGCAACGGGCCCGGCATATACCTCGGTGTCGGCAATGCCGGCTTCGTCAGCCTCTCCAGCAACACGGTCAAGGGCGCGCGCTACGGGCTCAAGATCGCCACGCAGGCCGCCGCGGAGCTCTCGATCTCGGAACTGACCTTCCGGGAGCTCACCCCCGGGGCCACGGCCATCGACTTCCTGGGCGGGGCCTTCGACGTCACCTTCGCCGGGGTCGATTTCGCCGACGACACGATGAGCGTCAACGTCAACGCCTCCCTCCTCGCCGCCTCGACCATCACCATGACCGGCGCCTCCGGTCCTCGGGCCGGCCCCGCCTTCGCCAACGACCCGTCCGGCTATGTGCATTGGGCCGGCGGCTCGAGCAGCGGGACCTTCGCCGGGGACTTCGCCACGCCCGGCGGGGCGACCTACGACGGCGGCGGCTACGACTACGCCAACGGCGTGGCCGTGGACACCTTCACCGCGGGCGGTCCCTTCATCTACGAGATCATCCAGTCCTCGCAGGGTTCCGTGCCGCAGGCCATCCTCGCCAAGTACGACCTGGACGGGGTCCTGGTCGCCTCCCACACCTGGGGCAGCGGCTGGGGGGCGGACGTGGCGGTCAACCCCAACGGGGTCTACATCACGGTCGAGCAGCCGGCGCCGACGGGCTGGAACATCACCCGCTTCGACAAGGACCTGGTCTTCGTCTCGTCGGCCCTGTACACCGACGCCATGAACGTCACCAACAAGGCCCTCACCTTGGACATCCACGGCAACGTGTTCGTGGCCGGCTGGCACCAGTCCGTGGGCAGGGCCTACCGGGTCGTGAAGTACACCAAGGACCTCGCTTACGTCGCCTACGCGGACTTCGCGGACGCCACCAACACCGACATGCCCTTCGACATAGACACCTGCGGCCAGGGCTACGTCTACGTCACGGGCGTGAGCCTGCAGGGCGGGACCACCCGCTACCTGACGGTCAAGTGGGACAACGACCTGAACCCGACCCCGATCTCCAGCGTCTACACCACGGGCAACCCGGGCTACGACGACACCAGCCGCTTCCTGATGAGCGTGGCGGTCAACAAGACCAACGGCGACGCCTACGTGGTGGGCACCAACGGCCACTCCGAGAGCCTGCTCGCCGTCAAGTACGACAACCTCCTCAACCAGATCACCACGGCCACCTACTCCTCCAACATCTACGGCGCGGGCGCGGCGGTCGGCCCGACCGGGGACGTCTACGCCAGCGGCGCGGTCTACCAGCCCGGCACGCAGGACGACGAGGTCATCGTCAAATTCGACTCCGACCTGGTCTTCCTGTCCACCCAGGAGTACGTGGCGGTGGGAGCCGACGAGGCCGGCCGCATCGCCCTGGACGAGGCCGGCAAGGTGTACATGGCCTGCGGCGCGGGCGACGCCAGCGGGACCGAATCGAGCTTCGACGCGCGGCTCATCCGCTTCGAGTTCGGCGGGGCTGCGGAGCCCATCAGCTTCAGCGGCACCTTCCCCGACCCGCTGCGCGCGGTGAGCAACGAAGGCCACAACCTCTTCGGCGTCTGGCTGGCCATAGACACGGTCACCGTGAGCGGCCCTTTCCTCTATGAGATGGTCATGTCCACCACGGCCGACATAGGCAGCTCGCCGCAGGACCACTACCTGGTCAAGTACCAGGCGCAGACCGGCGAGCACCTGGCGCACGTCCGCATCAGCACCACCTACGCCCAGGGCCTGGCGGTGGACCGCTACGGGAACGTCTATGCCGGGGTCTCGGACGTGGTCGGCGGGGGCCGGGGCCGGCTGGTCAAGTACGACTCCGACCTGAAGCCGGTCGGCGACGTGGAGGTCGACCCCACCGAGCAGGTCCTGGACATCATGCGCCTGGCCTCGGACGGGGACTTCATCTACGCCAACGTCAACGGCAACTCGGGCCTGACCGCGAAGGTCATCAAGTACGACACGGCCTTGACCCCCGTGGCCTCGGCGCCCTTGTTCTCCAACTACTCCGCGGCCAAGTCCGGGGTGGCCGTGACCCCGGACCGGAGCCGGGTCTACGCGGCCAACGCCGACGGCTTCAGCGCGGGCGCCGCCCAGAAGCTCTTCAAGTTCGACTCCAGCCTGGCCAGCCCGATCGAAGCCGACGTCACCTCTTTGTTCGAAGGGGAGATCGAGCTCGCGGCCACGGACAGCGCGGTCTACGCCGCGGAGGCCCGGCTGGTGGAGCCCAGCACCTACGTCTACGTCCGCAGGTTCGACGCGAGCCTGAACTACACCGGTATATCCTCGAGCCACCAGGTGGTGGGGCCGATGCTGTACCGGGCCTGCCAGATCCAGGCCGGCCCGGACGGGTACGTCTACGTCTCAGGGGCGAACGAGGGCAAGGCCGGGGTGTTGCGGCTCGATCCGGTCACCCTGACCGTGGTCTCCTCGGCCTCCTACGCCGCCGGCATCCGGGACCAGGCCTTCGGCCTGGCCGTGCTCAGCTCCACGCAGGTCTACGTCGCGGCCTCGGCCTTCAGCGGCACCCTGTTCGACGCCGTGGTCGAGCGGCTCAACGCCGCCGGGGGGCCGACCTCCGCCATCACCAACCTGACCCACGGCGCCTCGACCACCACCTTGATCACCGTCTCGGGCACGGCCGCGGGCGGCAGCGGGGTCGCCGCGGTGGCGGTCTCGGTGCAGCGGCAGTCCGACGGCAAGTACTGGAACGGGACGTCCTACCAGACCGCCTTCGCCTCGGTCACGGCCTCGGGGACCTCGGACTGGACCCTGAGCTCCCCGCTGGCCATCGACAACGCCATCCAGGGCTACCAGACCGTGGAGAAGTTCGTCATCGTGTCCCGCGCCCGGGACTCGGCCGGCAACACGCAGAGCGAGTTCGCCGCGGGGGTCTCCAGCATCTCGGTGCGCCAGATGTACAATCCCCCGGACAACGTGGTGGTCACGAGCATGGACCCCAACTCGATCACCGTGATCTGGGGCGCCAACGGCAACCCGGCGGGGGTCCAGTACCATGTCGACTACGCCAGCCAGAGCCCCACCAACTGCACCACCAATTGGACGCTGATCCAGGGCAACGTCACGGCCCTGACCCAGACCCTGACCGGCCTGATCCCGGACAAGCTCTACGGCTTCAGCGTCGCCGTGGTCAACAACGGCGGCTGGGATTCCGACGGCAGCTCCGAGTACTCCGTGACCACCCCGGTCTCCGGGACCGTCCCCTATCCGGCCATGGGCTCCGGCTTGTGCGGCGGCAAGGGCAACGGGGGCATGGCGGTGGCTTTGGACAACACGGGTTCCCTCTGGGAGGTGTCCGCTGAGAAGGACCGGTACGTCCTGGCCAAGTACAGCAGCCTGGGCGTCTTCATCTCGTCCACGATCCTTCCCGGGGCCTCGGAGAGCGGCCTATGGAGCATCACCTTCGACCCTGCCTCCTATGACGCCTACGCGGTGGGCAGCGCCTCCGGGCCGACGACCGCGGGCGCCGACGCGGCCGTGTATCAGGTGAGCAGCAGCGGCCAGCTGTTGTCGAGCGCCACCTACAACAACCCCGTCTATAACAGCAACGAGGTCGGACTGGGCGCGGCCGTGGACTCGGGGGGGCAGGTCTGGGTCTCGGGAGCCATCCAGACCAGCGGGCCGGTTGACGAGAGCGGGCCCACGACCCACGCCTTGGCGCTGTGGAGATACTCCTCCGGCCTGCTGACCAACACCACGATCTACTACGGCGCGGGCGGAGAGGCCGGCTTCGACGTCGTTGCCGACGGTTCGGACAACCTGTGGGTCATAGGGTATTCCTCCAACCCGGCCAATTCCGGGGATAACAAGCTGGACCTGGTCCTCAGGAAATACGCGCCCACCGGGGCCAGCCTGCTGGCCGGGCCTTTTACCCGGCGCGCCTACGCCAAAGAGTTAAGGAAGGCCGACACCAACGCGCGGCTGCTGCTCTCCGGATCGGACTTCTACGCCGCGGCGAGCATCGCCAATACCGTGGGCAACCGCGACCTGGCCTTCCTCAAGTACGACCTCGCGGGCAGCACGCAGGTAGAGACGTACTGGCATTCGAGCTCTCCCAGCGGCGACGATGACCCCACCGACATGGCCTTGGACCCCATGTCCGGAGACATCTTCGTGGCCGGACGCTACGCCTCCTCTTCCAGCAGCAACAGCCTGGCGCTGTGGAGCTTCAGCCCCTCCGGCGGGCTCCTCTCAGCCCAGACGCTCTCGGGTAGCGCCGGGCAGACCCGTGCCAGCGGCGTCGCGCTGGACGCCTCGGGCGAGGCCTGGCTCTCGACCTGGGCCTCCACGGCGCCCGCGCGGTTCGCGGGCGGCGTGGCCGCCAGCGGCGCGGCGGGGCTGGACGGGGGCGGCGGCCCCACCTTCAGCTTCACCGGCAACATCTTCTCCGGCGGGGCCTTGGTCTCGGCCGCCGGGCAGAACGTCTCCGGCATGCAGGTCCTCATCGACACGGTCACCTCAGGCGGGCCCTTCTACACCATGATCTTCGTCTCCACCACGGGCAGCCTCGGCGGCCATCCCAACTCCGCCGCCCTGGCCCGGTACGACAGCACGGGCGTCTTCCGCAGCTCCGCGGCGCTGGCGGGCAACGACGTCGCGGCCTACGCCTTCGCCCAGGACAGCTCCGGCAACATCTACGTCGTGGACCGGTATGTCGCGGGCGCGACCGAGATCTGCTGGCTCAGCAAGTACAACCCCGAGCTCGCCTTCCTCCATTCCCAGGACCTCGCCGCCTGCGGCAACCAGATGGTGTCCGACGGCTCCTATCTCTATTACGGAGGCCGCCTCAGCTCGGAGAACCGGCCGGTGGTGGTCAAGTACGACACGAACCTCGTGGCCTTAGCCACCGCGACCTACGCGGGCCTTCAAGGCGACAGCATCGGCCTCGCCCTCAAGGAGGACGGCTCCGTTTACGTGCTGGTCTCCACCGCCAGCGAGAAGGACGCGGGCGCGGAGAGGCGCCTGCTCAAGTACCCGCCCAGCTTCGACGGAGCCTCCCCGGTCAACGACACGCTGGTCTCCGGCCTGGAGACCGCCTATCCTACGCTCACCGCGGCGGGCGGCTCCGTGTTCCTGACTTACTTCAACGGGGCCGAGACCGAGCTGAGCATCCGGAAGTACGATTCCAGCCTGAACTACACCGGGACCTCCGCGACCCGCGCCAACGTGCGCGACGCGATGAACATCGTGCGCGCCGGGTCGGACGGGAACCTCTACGTCGCGGCGCGCGATTACGACATGGGCCTCGACACCATGCTGGCCCTCGAGTACGACCAGGACCTCGTCCTGCTGGGCTCGGCGACCTACCACGCCGGCGCGGGCAGCGACGGCGGCTCCGGCCTGGCCGTGTCGGGCCCCAACAGCGTCATCGCCACGGGCTGGAACCTGGACGGCGCCTACACCAGAGCCACCCTCGTCAGGCTCGACATATCCACCGGCGCCGCGCCGCCGGAGCCGAGCTTCAGCTTCACGGGCGACTTCAGCTCGGCGGACGGCGCCGAGATCACGAGCACCCCCAGCGGCTTCCACCAGATGGGCAAGGCGATGGCTGTGGACACCCTCACCCCAGAGGGGCCCCACGTCTACCTCCTCTTCGCCTCCACCTCCTCGCTGCGGTCGGACGTCAACGTCCTGGTCCGCTACGACGGAAGCGGCGTCGTGCTGTCCTCCGCGACACTCGACTCGCCGGACGCCGGACACGGGATGACCTTGGACTCCTCCGGCAACGTCTACGTGAGCCAGCAGAACTCGGACGGCACCGACCGCTACTGGAGCAAGTACGACCAGAACCTGAACTTCGTGGACTCCTTGCACTTCCCCATGAGCGGGGGGTTCGGCAATGTCTTGAAGTGGGACGGGGCGTCCCTCTACGGGGTCGGGCCCTCGGCGGGACTGGTCAGGACCAGCCCAGACCTGGTCATCCAGTCCTCCACCACCTATGGCAGCGGGATGTCGCACGCCGACGGCCTGGCCCTGAGCGGGACGGGCGAGCTCTACATGCTGGCCACGAACGACGACACCCCGCGAATCACGCGGCTCTTGAAGTATCCGGCCAGCTTCGCCACGGGCTCGGCGCCGACCTTGGTGCAGGACGTCAGCTCCTTGGTCTCCAATTCGGACAACGAGTGCCTGGCCTATGCGGGCGGCAACCTCTACGTCGCTTTCTCCACCGCGGCCCCGACCCCCACGGTCCACGTGCGCAAGTTCACCACCAGCTTCGTTGACACCGGAGTCTCCGCCACCTTCAGCCCGGCCAGCCCGGAGATGTACACCGCGCGCATCCACACCGGGCCTGACGACAACCTCTACGTGGTCGCGACCTCGGTCTCCGGGGCCGTGCCGGAATACCTCGCCCTCAAGTACAGCCCCGAGCTGGTGCTGCTCTCCTCCGCGACCTTCAGCGGGGTCGGGGGCAGCGGCGGCTGGGCCGGGGACCTGGCGGTCGCGGACGCCAGCCAGGTCTTCGTGACGGGCGGCTCCTGCGCCAGCGGACAGCCGAACTGCCAGGCCGCCACGGTCAGGCTCGACCTCAGCGGCGGCGGCGGCGGCGGGACCTTCAGCGGGCTGTTCACCGATGCTATGGGAGCCGTCTATTCGAGCGCCGGCGACGCTCTCGTACACGGCGGCATCGTGGTCAGCACGGCCACCGGAGACGTCTACGTGGCGGGCGCAAGCTCCGAGACGGGCCGCACGACCGCGGTGCTGGTGCGCTACGACTCCCTGGGCAACAAGATCTCCTCCATCACCCTATCCGGCTCCTCGTCCTGGGGCGCGGAATTCAACAACATGGCCCTGGACCCCGGCACCGGGAACCTCTACGTGGCCGGCTACGCCTCGACCGGTACCTATCCCTACGGCAATTACTTCGTCAAGAAGTACAGCGCGAACCTGCAGGAGCTGGCCTCCCGCGACTTCCTCAAGACTCCCGGCGACAAAGAGTTCCGCCAGCTCGTGGGCCTGGACAACGGCTACGTCTACGTGGCCCTATCGACCGGCCCGCCCCTCTCCATCAGCCTCAACAAGCTCAACCCCGGGGACCTCTCGGACGCGGCGGCCGGGACCTCCTGGGACCTCTGGGCCGCGGGCGTCTCCTCGCACACCCAGCTGGGCGGCGGCTTCATCGGCTTCAGCGGCAGCGGCGACCTGTACTTCACCTTGGCCGCGGCCAAGTCCAACTCCCAGGCCGCGCCCCTGGCCCTGTTGCGCTTCAACTCCGCGCTGGTGTTCGTCTCCTCCGCGGTGCCGCCGCAGGACGGCCTGCCTCCGGAGAGCTCCCTTGGGCTCGCGGCCGACCCGTCCAGCGGCTTCGTCTACGCCGCCTACACCAGCGGCGCCACAGGCTACCTGGTCAAATACACCGGCGGCCTGGACCTCGTGGCCTCGGCCGCGGTCCCGCTGCTGCCCAACGGGATGCTGCTCCTGCCGGACGGGACGCTCGGCTTGGGCGGCGACCCGTATTACACAATGCAGCGCTACGACCCGTTCCTCAACCCCTTGAGCGACGTCGTCTCGGGCTTCCCAGAGGGCTCCGGCTCGTCCCTCATCGGCGGGGCCGCCGCCGTGAGCTCGACCACCGTGCTCCTGACGGGCCGGGACTGGGACGGGACGCGCTGGTCCTGGCACACGCTGAAGGCCGACCTCGACGCCGCGGGGGAGGGCAGCATCCAGGGCACGGTCTCGTATTCGGGCCTTGGCTCGGGCGTGCTCTGCGTGGCCATATCGACGCAGTCGGCGGACATCTTCCCGCCCTCGCTGACCTACAGCTCGCACGCCCTCACGGCCCCGGGGCCCTTCAGCTTCACCCGCCTGCCCACTCCGAACGATTTCTACATGACGGCCTGGCTGGGCGACGGCAGCTGCGCGGACCACGGCTCCGGCATGCCCAGCGGGGCCTACAACTCCCTGCGCGTCGGCGGCGGGAAGTTCCGGTCGGAGCCGCTTTCCCTCGCCTGGGGCGCCTCGGTCAGCGGCGCCGACATCGCGGTAAGGGATTTCGGGACGATCAGCGGCTTCATCAGCGCGCTGCAGGACGGAGCCGTCCATTTCTCGGCCAAGTCCAGCGCCGCGGTCTCGGGCGTCCCCTCTAACGAGGAGGTCCTGCCTTCGACCGGGCCCTACAGCGTCTTCGTGGCCACCAGCCCGGTCCCCTACCAGGTCGAGGCCTTCATCAGGCTCGGCGGCAAAGATCAGCCGCAGGGCGGAGACCCCTACGCGGTCACGGCCCCGACCATCACCATCAACGCGGCCGGCGTCACTCGGACCGGCATCAACCTCGCTCTCTCCGCCTATCCGATCCCCGTCAGCTTCGCGGGCGGCTTCGACCAGCCGGGCGGGGCGAGCATCTCCAACGACCTGGGCTGGAACGAGACCGGCTACCATGTTCTGCTCGACACCCGGTCTGCGGGCGGGCCTTACGCCTACGTCCTCTTCCATTCCAGCGCCGAGGCGGCTGTCGGCATGCCGCAGGCCTCCGGCATCGTCAAGTACGACGCCTCGGGCACGATGCTGGCCTCTGCGACCCTGCAGGGCCTGGAGAGCGGCGAGGCCTTCGCTTTGGACGATGACGGCAACGTCTACACCAACGAACGGGAAGGCGAACATAAGCTGAGCTACCTCGTCAAGTTCGGCCCGTCCTTGCAAAGGCTGCTCACGGTCAGCCCCGGCCTGCCGGGCCCCTATCCCAACGCGATGATTGTGTCCCAGGGCTACCTCTTCGTGCACCTTGACGGCGGCTCCGGCGGCTCGAACTACGTGGCCAAGTACGATCTCGCCACCTTGACCCTGCAGGCCAGCAAGGCGGAGGCCTACAGCGGCGCCGGGTCCATCGCCGCGGACGGGGCCGGCAGCATCTACACCGTCCAGTTCAGCTCGCGCACGGCCGGCGCGCCCAAGCTGCTCAGCCGCTACGACTCCGGGCTGTCCTCGGTGCTGGCTTCCGTGGACGTGACCAGCCTGACCGCGTCCAGGGTCGATGCCAACATGGCCGCCTACTCGAAAGGGAGCCTCTTCCTGATGGACGTGAGCACCAGCGGAGCTTGGCTGGCTCTGCGCAAGTTCGACGCCACCACCTTGGCCTACAGCGGCCAATCCGCCACCTACACGCTCACCGGCTTCAGCAACGACCTTCCCGGGACCGTCAAGACCGGGCCGGACGGCGGGCTCTACGTGGCCGGATCCGTCGTGGCGTCAGGCAGCGCGGACTACCTGGCCCTCAGGTACGACACCGACCTCAACCTGGTCTCCTCGGCGACCTTCAGCGGCCCGGCCGGCCAGGACGACGTCGGCTTCGACCTGGTGGTCCTGGACTCCAACACGGTGCTCGCGACTGGCTTCTCCTCCAACGGAATGGACTTCGACGCCGCCACGGCGCGGCTGAGCCTCCAGATTGCGGGCCGGAACCATGCTTCCGGGTCGGGCGAGATCCCCGTCGCGGACACGGACGACGACGAGTTCGCCGTCGGCTCGGCTTTCGGAGCGGGGATGTTCTTCGTGCCCTACCAGGTCGGCCGGGTCAACGGCCCCATCGGCGTGGGAGCCCGGTTCATGACCCAGGCCGGGGTCCTGGCCGGCGCGCCGGTGTTCATCAGCAAGGACGATGCCCCCTGGTGCGGCGAGTCGGCCCCGCACGCGGCCTACGACGGCTCCAACTTCCTGCTGGTCTCCGCCTGCGCCGGCCCCAGCTACAAGCTCCAGGCCCGGCTCGTCAGCCCCTCCGGCGGCCTGGTCGGCTCCACCATCGAGGTGGGCGCGGGCCCGACCAAAGACGCCGGCGTGGCTTTCGACGGGGCCAACTACTTCGTGGTGTGGTCCACGACCTTCTCCGCGGGCAACACCTACGGCCAGTTCGTCAAGCCCGACGGCAACTTGGGGGCAGGCCCGATCTCCGTATCCGTGGGCGCTTTCAGCCGGAGCGAGCCGCAGGTGGCTTTCGGGGCCGGGAAGTACCTGGTGGTCTGGCACGACGACCAGAGGCTGGGCAACGGCTACGACTACGACATCAAAGGCGTCCTGGTCTCGACCACCGGCGTGGTGGGGCCCGAGTTCTACGTCAACCAGGGCGCCTACCCCAGCGACATGCGGCCGTGGGTGGCCAGCAACGGCAGCAACTTCTTCGTGGCTTGGCAGAACCAAGTGGGCGGGCCGCCCAGCGGCAACTGGAACATCTCAGCCGCCATCGTGTCCTCCACCGGCGGGGTGGTGAGCCGCTTCGCGGTCACCAGCGACCCCGTCACCAGCCAGTCCTATCCCGGTGTGGTGTGGGACGGGGGCAAGTACGATTTGGGCTTCAACGACGCGCAAGGCTCGTCCGCGGCCACCCTGCGCCACCGGGGCTACAATGCCCAGGGCGTGCTGGTGAAAGCGGACGAGGTCTACGCCAGCGTGGCCTCGGGCAAGGCCCCGTTCCAGGGCCCCGCGGTGCTGGGCGGGGGGCGGATCCTTATCGTCATCGACCGCTTCGACGTGGGCGGCAGACCGGACAAGAGCAATGCCGACGTCTACGGCATGCTCGTCAACCCCTCCACCGCGGCCGTGCTGTCAGGGACCCTGACCTACAACAGGGCCGGGGCCTTGGTCAACTCCGGCACGGTGCGCGCGGCCTTGTTGTCCCAAGGGCAGAGCGTGCCGATCCGCACCTCGACCGGGCCCTTCGGCTCGGGCGGGCCCTGGTCCTACCGCTTCGACAACGTCCCGGCCGGGACCTACCAGGTGCAGGCATTCGTGGACGTCAACAACGACGGGATCATGGACGCCGGCGACCCCGTGGGCTTCTCGGCCTCCGGCGGCTTCTCGTATTCCGGGATGGGCGCCCAGAGCGTCCCGGTCAGCGTCTGCAACCGCCGGCCCATCGCCTATAGCTCGTCCTTGAGCGCCACCATCACCCCCGACGACTGCACCGCCCCGGACCAGAACGACGCCTACCAGCGCCTTTACACCTTCTCCGGCAGCCGCGGGCAGAGCGTCACGATCAACGCCGAGGCGCTCAACTTCTACGACATCCCGCTGCGGCTCTACGATTCGAGCAACACCTGGGTGGCCTCCGATGACGGCGGCGCGGGCGGCGGGAACTCCCAGATACTCGGCTTCCCGCTGGCCTCGGACGGGGTCTATACCATCGCCGTCTCGCCCTACGCCGCGGGCCTGAGTTCGGCCACCTTCAATCTGGCCTTGAAGGGGATGACCGGCAGCATCTCCGGCAGCGTGTCCTACGCCGGGGGCCAGGGCGGCGACATGCTGGTCGGCTTGTTCGCGGACAGCGCTTTCGCCTCGCCCCTGAACACCTTCGCCATGGCCGGGCCCGGAGCCTACAGCTTCACCGAGCTGGCCGTGGGCTCCACCTTCTATGTCGAGGCCTGGGTGGACGTCAACGCCAACGGCGTGCCCGACGCGGGCGAGGACAAGGGCTACTACGGCTCCCCCACCGGGATACTGGTCTCGACGTCGGGCGCCCCCGGAGCGGACATCGCCATCTCCTCCCGCGCCCCGGCGGGCGGCGCCGAGGTCAGCGGGCAAGTCTTCTACGACGGGAAGTCCTCGGCGACCCTGCGCGTCGAGTTCTGGGCCGACTCCGGCTTCGCGGGTCAGCCCGTGGTTTCGACGAGCATGTTCGTCCTGGCCTCCTCGTCCCCTTACCATTACAGCCTATCCGTGTCCACCGGCCAGCCCTTCTATGTCCAGGCCTGGCTCGACGTCAACGAGGACTTCCTGCTCGACGAGAACGACCCGCGCACCGTCTACGCCCCGGGCGGCCAGGGCGCGGAGGTCGTGTACGCCACCGCCCCCCTGACGGGGATCAATCTGACCATGCGCGACGCCGGCTGGCAGGAGGGCGGCAACTGGGCCGGCGAGGGCACGGCCTCCATCCTGCCGTCCACGGCCGCGGCGGGCGAGCCGGCCTCCTTGACCGTCGTCTATACGGCCGGCGACCACGGCATCCGGGCCGGAGGCCGGGTCGGCTTCAGCCTGCCGCCGGGCTTCACGCCTGCGGCGGCGCCCACGGTGGTCAGTACGGTCGCCCTGAACTACACGCTGAGCGCCGACGCCATGTCCGCCATCTTGACCCTGCAATCCAGCCCCTATCTCTTGGCCGGCCAGAAGGTCAGATTCGTGTACAACTCGCTCTACGCCGGCTGCCAGCTCTCCAGCCATACCTTCACCATGACCTCGGCGCTCAACGGCGACACCACAGCCCAGGCCCTGGCCGCCGGCTCGCCCGTGGTGCGGGTGGTGCGGGGGCCGCCGGCGGCCCTGCAGCCCGTCAATCCCTATTTTTCGCTCACCCAAGGCGTGCTCTCGGACGCGCAGACCATGGCGGCGCGGGATGTCTGCGGCAACGTCAGCCCGGCCACGGCTCCCTACACGGCGACCTTGAGCGGCAAGTCCTACGACTACAACCAGGGCCAGTTCGTGCTCGACCCGGACGTCGGATTCTCGACCGGCCTCGCCGGCCCCACGACCAACGTCCTGGCCTTGAGCTTCGCGACCGGCCAGTCTTCGGTCCCCTTCTACGCCTATTCCGCGTCCACGGGCTCCAAGAACATGGAGGTCTTCTACGACCTCAGCGGCCCCACGACCTTCTATTACGGCATGACCGCCCTGCCCAACAACGCCCTGACCGGGGTCTCGGTGGCCACGGTCTCCTACGGGGCCGGCGCTTCGTCGGCCACCATCAACATCAACTCGGGCGTGGCCGTGGTCTTCTTCAACTTCAACCTGGGCGACCCCGGCCAGAGCTGGCACGTCCTGGTCAGCTCCCTGCCGTTCAAGCCCGGCGTGGCCCCGAGCCCGGTCTGGGAGAGCTGGGGCACGGGCCAGCCCGGCCTGGGCCAGATCGCCTGGGACGGCCGCTACAGCTCCTGGCTCAATGAAGGCGTCAAAGTCCCCGGCGGCCTTTACTACGCGCGCGTCGAACTAGGCGGCGGCGGGGTTCACAATGACGACCTGCGCGTGTCCGTGGTCCTGCCCAAGCTCTCCGGCCGCGTCCTGGACGGGGGCGTCTCGCCCAATAAGCCGCTGGCCGGGGCCAATGTGCAGCTCTACGGGCCCAGCAGCAACATGGCCAAGCTCACCGACTCGGCCGGGGGCTACTCCCTGCCCGGCGTCGCGGCCGGGTCCTACAACCTCTTCTTGACCCGTGCGGACTTCCTCGACGGAAGCCTGAGCCTGACCATGGACGGCTCCGGCCGCGTCTCCACCTTCACGGCCCTGACCCCGTCTCTGGCGGGCTCGACCAACTCGGCCGGAGGCCTGGACATCGCCATGGGCCGCGCCGCCGTCCTGCTGGTCGCGCCCTCGATCTCGAACGTCAGCTATTCGACGCAGGCCGTGGACCTCTGGGGCAGCCTGCAGGTCGCGTCCTCCGGCGCCGCCGCGGGCGCGGCCCAGACCTACTATTCCTCGCTGCGCGTCGCGGCCGGCACGACCACGGTCGACGACGGCGGCCAGTGGGATGCCGGCAGCCAGATGTTCATCGCCCGCACCTCGCTGAAGTTCACCGTGGCCGCGGGGACCTACGCCGTGCAGGCCAGCCTGCCGGGCTTCAGCGTGTCGAGCGCCACGGTCTATGTCGCCCCGGGCAAGACCATTTTGAGCCTGCCTCCGCTCACGCCCAAGAGTTCGGTCTCGGGGCAGGTGGCCGTCCCCTCCAACCCGGACGGCCTGTACATCTCGGTCAGCGCCGTGTCCCTGTCCAGCACCGCCAGCGGCGGCGGCGGCGTGTACCTGCCCGCGGCGGTGCTGAGCGGGACCTATACGGTCGCCAACTTGGACCCCGGGTATTACCTCCTGGGCGCCAACACCAACGGCCTGCCTGCCATCACCACCGGCCCGATCTGGGTCCCGGCTCCGGGCCCGGTGGACTTCCCGGCCTGGACCGACACGGGCTCCTCCGTCACGGTGACCGTCACCTTCGGCTCCCCCACGAACGGGGACAACCTGCACATCTGGGCCAGCGCCTGGTCGCCGGGCGCGCTCAACTTCGGGGCCACGGACTTCTACATGAGCGGAGGCGCGGTCAACAAGTCCACCACCTGCTACCTCAAGGGCCTCACCGCGGGCGCGACCTACCAAGTCTATGTCAACGTGGACGGCCATGTCGGGCCCCGCCTCGAATCGCAGGGCGACCCGCCGCCGGTCCTGGCCCCGGGCACGGTCAATTTCAATTTCGCCGCGAGTTCCGGGGTCCTCCAGGGCGCCATCAAGCTGGGCAACAACGACTTCGTCAATGTCACTCTGGAGGGGCTGACCATCGCCTCGGCCAGGCATCCGGAGAACGTGGGGCGCCAGTTCAGCATCGGAGTCTCCACCGGGCTGTCCAACTTCGTCTGCCAGCCCAGCGGCAACCCGCCGAATGCGGGCGGCTACTGCGGGGCCAGCGACATCTCGTCGAGCTTCACCTTGACCAACATGGCGACGGAGACGGACGAAATCACCCTCTATTATGCCACGACCGGACAGACCAAGAAAGTCCGCGTGACGATCGTGGACGGCTCCACCTCGACGGTGTTCGCGGACCTCTCTCCGCAGACCTTCTCCATCTCCGGCTCCATCAACAACCAGGTCACCAACGCCCTGTTCAACACCAACGCCAGCATCAAGGCCAACGCCACGGACTACGCGCCCGTGGGCTATCCCTCCGGGCTGTCCAAGACCGCGGCCCGCGTGACCGCGGTCCTGCAGGACATGGCGCAGTTCAAGGTGGCCATCTCCACGGTGTTCAACCCCGCGACCTCGCGCGTGGGATTCCTGGCCGAGTCGGGCACCTGGACGATCCGCGACGTGCCGACGGGCGTCTACTACGTGCAAACCCTGGACCTGCGCGCCTGCGCGACCTGCGACGTGCTGGTGCCGGCGGCGGGCCAGGTCGTCAACGTGGCGGGAGCGAGCGTCTCCAGCGTGACCTTGACCTTGAGCGACGGCTACCGGGCGGCGGGGAGCATCGCCCTGGACAACGGCCTGCAGGACGCCCGGATCTTCAACCTGAGCGTGACCAACGCGCGTCAGGAGGTCATCCGCTCGACCACGGCGTATCTGGGCGACGTCAACCTGGGCATCGCGGCCAACTCGGTCGACTACAGCTTCTCCAACCTGCCCGTAGGCAGCGGCTACACCCTCAGCGTCGCCGGGACGATCTATCCCATCAAGTACGCGGGACGGCCGGTCAAGTTCGATCTCCAGTCGAACATCGTCCTGCCCACGATCCTGATGCAGCGCGCCGCCTACCTCACGGGCCGGATGCAGGACGCCAACACCGGGTCGCTCATCAACGCCAACAACGCCACCTTGCTGGCGCCCAACTTCCAGATCACGGCCAAGGCCAACCCGTGGGTGGAGGGCGGCTTCGCGCAGGCCGCCTCCTCGGTCGCGGCGCGCCCGGTGCAGGCGGACGGCACCTTCATGGTCGGGCCCCTGCTGCCGAGCGTCTCCTACGACCTTAGGCTGGCCCAGCTCACCTGGGACCCGAGCTTCCTGGCCGGCGGCAGCCAGATGTACGCCCCGGCCACGATCTCGGGCCTGACCCCCCAGCCGGGCCAGATCATGGACGTCGGGGTCATCCAGCTCAACCAAGGCCAGTCCATCAAGGGGGTGGTGGTCTCCACTCCTACGGGCGCGGCCCTGGGCGGGATCAAGCTGAGCGCGTCGCCCTCGTTCGGCCTCACCCAGATGAACGTGGTGACCATGACCAACGGTCAGGGCGCCTACTCGCTCTGGGTCGCCACCGCGGTCTCCAGCCAGTTCGACGTGACCGTGGCCCCGCGCGACGGCAACCTGGCCTCGGACGGCGTGCGCTACGGGCAAATCACCAAGCGCAACGTGATCATCTCCACCGCCACGCTCGACTTCGTGCTTCAGCCGCTTCTGGCCGGGGTGACCGCGCAGGTGACGGTGGTCGACGCCGCCTCCGGCGGAGCGCTCTCCTATCCCTTCGGCGACCAGCGCGGCTACCCGGCCGCCGCGGTCAATCTGCAGCCCTACGGCGCGGACAACGTCACCCCGACCGTGCCGCTGAGCAACCCCCTGGGCGACATCGCGGAGAGCAGCGACGGCACGGGCTATGTCGACGTGACCGGGCTCTCCACGGGCACTTTGGTCTTCGCCATGAACGTGACCAGCCTCGGCTACCAGGTCTGCAAGGCCAAGGTGGTCCTGAGCAGCGCCAGCCTGCGCGGCAGCATCACCGCGGCGGACGGCAGCGCGACCTCGGACTGCGTCAAGCCCGGCAACTCCATCGTGCTCCAGCGCGGCGCCTCGCTCTCCGGCACCATCGTCAAGTTCGACGGCACGGCGCCCACCGACGGCGAGATCGGCGGCGTGGCCGCGGCCAATTTCGCCCAGGGCGAGTTCCTGGTGGGCTCGGTTGACTATGACGCCGCGGCCAAGACCGTGAACTCCTACTCCATCTCCGGCTTCAAGCCCGGCATCGCCTACGACATCGTGATCCTGCCCAAGGACAAGGCCTCCAGCATCAGCCAGCCGCTCGACCCCAACGGCAGCCCGGCCGCGGTGACTTTCGCCGTGGTGGAGTCCACCTCGAGCAAGACCATGGACCTGACCTACGTCTCCGCGGACCTCGACTGCGTGCTCGCGTCCCGGAAGACCTTGGGCCAAGACCAGTTTCAGATCAAGTTCCAGTGCAACAAGAGCCTGCGCAAGAAGTTCGATTCGGACGACGACCTCGACCTCATCGTCTCGGTATCGACCTGCAACTCCGAGGGCAAGAACTACACGGCCCCCGACGGGACCGGGCGGATGCTGGGCGGGGAGAAAACGCTGTCCGGCGACCGCCGTCAGATCACCGTGGTCTACCGCGCCGCGGCCAACGAGGCCAGCTTCAGCCTGCGCCTCACCGCTTACGCCCAGGAGATGATCGACCCGCAGACCTACTTCTGGCTGGGCCGGCTCCAGGGCCGCTCCTACGAGGAGGGCCGGGTCTTCGACTTCTACGCGGGCGTGACTTCCAACGCGACCTCCAAGTGCACCAACATCCAGGGCTGCACCATCGAGCTCGAGCCCACGTCCGAGGACGAGGCCAACGGCAACTCGGAGCGCGGCAAGGTGGACCTGCAGGCCGGCTCCTTCGCGGAGGAGGACAGCGGGCTGGTGGTCTCGACCCGGACTTTGGAGCTCGGTCTGGGCAAGGGCCTGGACCAGAACCAGGCCAAGAACCTGGCCCTGCGCACCATGGGCTACGTCCCGGAGAGCGTCAAGGTGCTCGCGAAGCTCTCAGCCTATCCTTCCGAGCTGGCCGCGGCCATCGCGGCCTATCGGGGCCTGGCCTACTCCACGAGCACGGTCAACGGCGCCAACCCCATCTCTTCCTTCTACAACATCTTCCTGCCCGCGGGGGTGCGCCACCAGCTCAAGCAGAGGGCGGACCTGACCCTTTCCTATCTGCCCGCCCTCTCCACCGGCACGTTCAACCCGGACAACGTCAACGTGTACTTCTACAACTCCACCTTGGGGCGCTTCGTCGCGGAGACCACCAACCGCCGCCTTGACGAGTTCAACAAGACCATCACCGTGAGCGTGGACCACTTCTCGGCCTTCGTGGTCCTCGAGGGGGCGCCGGCGATCGCGGCTGTGGGCACGGTG
>JAQUNT010000003.1 GCA_028717525.1 Elusimicrobiota bacterium | reverse complement strand
CCTTGCCGATGTAGCGCAGCAGGCGCGGGCTGGCGGTCTCCATGCCGAAGGCCAGGCGCACGGCGCCCGCGTGGCGCATCCGGCGCAGCAGCCGCTCATCGAGCTCGCGGAAGTTGACGCAGTCGCTCCACTGCAGCCGCAGCCCTGCGGCGGACATCATCCCGCAGAGCCGCTCGGCCTCGCGGTAGTCGTTGTTGAAGTTGGCGTTCGTGAAATAGACCCCGGTGACGCCGCGCGCCTGCAGGCGGCGCAGGTCCGCGACGATGCGCGCGCTGGAGTTGCGGTTGTCCGGGACCGTGTTGTCGTTGGCGCAGAAAGCGCAGCGGCCCTTGCAGCTCGTGTCGAAGCGGTACATGACGATGAGCTGGTCCGCGGAGCCGCGCCGCAGGCCCTGGAGCTTCGCCAGCGCGGGCAGGGGGGCGTAGCGCGCGAGCAGCTCGGCGGGGCTCACCCGGTAGGGGGCCAGGGGGTAGCCCCGGTAGTCCATGCCCCCGCAGCGCAGGGCCGGGGGCTCGCCCGCGTGCTCCCTGATGCCCCGCGGGGTGCGCGCCAGGGTCTGCAGGAGGGCCGCGTCCTGGCCGGAGAGCCTCTCCACGAGCCGCAGCAGGGGCGCCTCGCCCAAAGACCAGACGGCGTAGTCGAAGACCGGGTAGCGCTGGAGGATCTCGCGGTAGGCGCTGCGCGAGATGCCTTGGAAGCCCAGCACCACCGGTCGCCCGAGCCTGCGCCGGATGGCTTGGGCGATGAGGGCCGCGGAGTGCAGGACGAAGCGGTTGCTCATGAGGTCCACCAGGCTGATGCCGTAGAGCCCGCAGGGCTCCAGGGCCAGGTCCTCCCAGAGCAGAGCCTGGATGCGCCGCAGGCGCGCCGCCGCGGCGCCCGACAGCCTGCCGCGCAGGAAGCGCGGCACGGCCTCCGCGTCGGCCAGGATCCCGAAGTCCGCGCCGGGGCGCCGGCGCAGGCTCTTCTGGTAGCGGATGTCGGCGTCGTAGACGCGGACCTGGTGCCCGTGCCGGCGCAGGTGGTCGGCCAGGGCGGCCAGGGAGATGCTGGGCATGGGGAAGCATTCCTCGTGCCGCCGGTCCGCCGGGGGGTAGATGAGGCCGACCTTCATGGACGGTTCGCTGCGGCCGCGCAGCGGAAGCCGTTCGTCTCGGCCCGGCCTTCGGGGAAGAACCAGTCGCGGTTGGCGGCGCGGCAGGCCACGGCGGAGCTCGACCAGGAGCCCCCGCGCAGGACGCGCATGGTCCCGGAATCCGGGCCGCGTGGATTGCGGGTCGGGGCCCCGACATAGCTCTCGATGTACCAGTCGGCGACCCATTGCGCGGCGTTGCCGCCCATATCGAAGAGGCCGAAGGGGTTGGCCATCTTCCTCCCCACAGGGTGCGTCCGGCCCTCGGAGTTGTTGGAGAACCAGGCATGGCTGCTCAGCCGGACCTCGTTGTTGCCGAACGAGTACCGGTCGTCGGACCCGCCCCGCGCGGCTTTCTCCCATTCCGCCTCGGTGGGCAGGCGCTTGCCCGCCCAAACGCAATAGGCTTCGGCCTCGTTCCAGTTCACGAAGACCACCGGGTTGACGTCCTGGTTCCAGGTCGGCTGGACCGGCATGCTGCGGCCCGTGGCCTGGACGAAAGCGCGGAACTGCGCGACCGTCACCGGGAACTTGTCGATGAGGAAGGCGTCCAGGAAGACCTGGCGCCGGGGGTGCTCGTTGGGGGCGCCCTCCCCCTCGGCGGAGCCCATCTGGAACGGGCCCTCGAGGATCAGGACCATGTCGCGCCGCGCCTTCCGGCTTCCGGCCGGCGCGGGACGGGCCTCGACGGCCACGCGGCAGTCCTCGCAGAAGAGCTCCGGGTGGTCCTTGGCCACGTCCCAGACGGCGGTCTTCTCGCCCGGGGACATGACTCTTCCGAAGTCGCCCGTCACCGCGGTGGGGATGACGGCGAAGTTCCGCCCGCCGTCATCGGAGACCTGGAAGCCCACGTCGAGGGCTTCGGGGGCCTTGCTGTCGAGCCAGTATCTGATATGGACCAGGCCCTGCTCGTCCTGCTCGAAGCTGACGCCGCCCAGTTCGGCGGCCGCGGCGGGTCCGGCCAGGAGAACGAGGGCCAGTGCCAGGATGGGCATGGGGCCTCAATAATTGGGCTTGGACCGGGAGGCGCGGGTGGCCCGGTCGAAGGCCCAGTCCCGGATGGCCTTGATCTGCTCGCTCATGGTCTTGGAGAGGGGGACCATGCTGGTCGTGTGGCGCGTGATGTCGTCGGTGGCCAGCCGCCTCTTATCCTGGACCGCGTCGATCCGGGCCGCGATGATGGCCTGCTCGATCTCGGCCCCGCTCCAGCCCTGGGTGTGGACCAGGATGCGGTCGATGTTGACCTCCTTGGGGTCGGCGCCGTTGAGGCCCAGGTGGATCTGGATGATCTCGCGGCGCTCATCCTCGGTGGGGAGGTCGCAGAAGAAGACCTGGTCGAAGCGGCCCTTGCGGATGATCTCGGCGGGCAGCTTCTCGATGTGGTTGGCCGTGGCCGCCACGAACACCAGGGGGGGCTTCTCCTGCATCCAGGTCAGGAACGCCGAGAACATCATGGACTGGTCCGAGGCCACGTCCTTGGGGGCGCCCAGGGCGGCTTCCATCTCGTCGATCCAGAGGACGGCGGGCGCCACGGCCTCGATGGTGCTCAGGGCCCGGTGGAAGGCCGCCTCCGGGGTGCCGAAGAGCCCGGAGAAGACCAGGTTCATGTCCAGCCGGAACAGGGGCACGCGCCAGAGGCTCGCGATGGCCTTGGCCATCATGCTCTTGCCGCAGCCGCTGACGCCCATCATGAGCACGCCCCGGGGGACCGGCAGGCCGGCCTTGAACGCGTCCTGGGTGAAGAGGGACTTGCGTTTCGCGGCCCAGTCCTTGACGTTCTCCAGGCCGCCGACCCGCGCGATGTCGAAGGGCACGGCGATGTACTCCAGGAAGCCCGACTTCTTGGCCAGGACCTTCTTCTCGGCGAAGATATCCTCGAGCAGGGACCGGGGCGAGGCGTCATCGCGGCCGAGGGCCCGGTGCATGACGTGATCGACCTCGTTCAGGGTGAGCCCGCGCAGGGACATGGAGAGCTCGGGCTGGAACTCCGGGGCCAGCTTGGCCCGCGGATACTGCTTCTGCACCTGCAGGACCCGCTGCAGGAGATCCTCCGGCGCCGGCATGTCCACCTCCACCAGGCAGAGCTCTTTTTCCAGGGTGGGCGGCAAGACGAGGACCGGGGAGACGAGGACGACGCAGGTCCGGCCGGTCTTGATGAAGGAGTGGTAGGCGTCGCGCAGGGCCCGGACCACGCGGGGGTCGTCCATGAAGTCGGAGAGGTCCTTCATGACGCAGAACCCCTGCGGCGGGGAGGCCATGACGGCTTCCAGGGCGCGGACCGGGTCCCGGGTGTCCTTGGCGGTCCCGCCGGGCTCCAGGCCGTTGACGCAATCCCAGACGGTCAGGGATCCGCCCGGGAAGCATTCGGGCAGCAAGGCGCGCAGGGCCTCGACGACGCGGTCCTCCTCAGGGGTCCGGAGGTAGAGGAGCGGGTGGCGCCCGCGCAGCGCCTCGCGGATCTGGTCGACGAGCAGCCTCATGAGATGGCCTCCGTTGCCGTCATGTCACTTGTTCCTGGAAAGGTTGCGCAGGCGCTCGGTCGCCTCCTGATGGTCGGGGAAGCGGCGCAGGATCTCGTCGTAGACGTCCCGGGCCTCCCGGCCGCGCCCGACCTCCTCGCAGACGAGGGCGTAGAGCGCGTAGAGCTCCGGCGCGTCGGCCAGGCCCACCGTCAGCTTGATCTGCTGGAAGAGTCTGGCCGCGGTCTCGATGTCCTTGAGCCGATGGCAGATGCGCAGGGCCACCGTCAGGTCCATCCGGCTCAGGGCCTCCAGGCGGTCCTCCTGCAGGGCCCGCAGCGCCGCCGCGTCTTCCCCGGCCTGCATCAGGGCTTCGGCCAGGGGGATCCGGTCCGCGTCAGGGACCGCGGCTAGGTTGAGCTGCGCGATGCGCCCGAGCTCCTTGTGGCAGGCCACGAAGAGCGGGTAGTCCGAGCCTTCCATGAGCCGCTTCATGCGGATGAGCGCCAGCGCGGTCTCGGGGTCCTGGAGCGCGTAGAAGGCCGCAGCGTAGGCTTTATGGAACTGCGCCTGCCGGCGCTCCTTGGCCTGGGCCAGGAAGTCGGAGACCCGGTCCGCGGCCTGGTGGACGCGGGCCACCACGAGGCAGTCGGAGGCGCTGGCCGCCGCCCGCTGGGCGAGCGCCGGGGTCAGCAGGGCCAGGGCCTCGTCGTGGCCGCCGAGACGGGAGAGCTCCGCGGCCAAGAGCAAAGACTCCGCGTAGACCTCGGCGGCCGGACGCCCGCCGCGCCCTTGGATGATGGTCTCCAGAGCCTGGCAGAGCAGCCGTTCACCGGAGGTCAGGTCCTTCTTGCCGCGCAGCAGGGCCGCCGAGACCTCCCAGGCCCCGAGCTTGAGGAAACTCCGCGCGTAGCCGGCCAGGAACTCGTCGGGCCGGCCCTGGCAGCGGCTGAGGAACTCAGGGGTCTTGTTGGCCCGCAGGACGTAGTCCGCCAGGGTGTCGCCCTTGGCCTCGTCCGCCGCTCCCGCCTGGAGCGCCGCCTCGTCGTCCGGCTGGGGCGGCGGCGGGGCCGCGGCCTTGAGCCGTTCGGCTTCGGCCCTGCGGCGTTCCGCTTCGGCTTTCCGCTTCCTGCCGATATGGACCGCGGCCAGGGCGGCCAGGGCCAGGAGCAGGGCCACGGCGAGCGCGCCGTAGTACCCCAGCCGGCGCTCCGGCGGCGCCGGGGCCGGGGACGCCTTGGGGGCCGGGGCGGTCGCGACCGCCACGACGGCCTGCTGCGTGGCCTGCTCGGGGAGGGACTGGCGGTACTTCTCCGCGGCCTGCCCATCGATGCGCCCCGGCGCGCTGGCCTCGCGCAGGAGCCCCGGTCCATCCTGGGCCGGCGTCGGGCGACAGGGCAGGACGAGAAAGACCGCGCCCAGGAGCCAAGACAGCCGGATGCCGCGCATCGGTGTTATGGTATCATAAGTCGCGATGGATACGCTGGAGACGACCCGCAAGAGGATCCTGGAGCTGGTCGGGCAGTACGCCCGCGAGAAATTCGGCTCGCGGCCGTTCGCGCCGGACCGGGACCTGGTCCATTACGCGGGCCGGGTGTTCGACGGGGACGAGCTGCGCTGCGCGACCGAGGCGGTCCTCGATTTCTTCCTGACCGCGAACCGCTTCGCCGAGAGTTTCGAGGCGGACTTCGCCGACTATTTCGGCGCGCCCGGAGCCTACCTGGTCAACTCCGGCTCGTCGGCCAACCTGGTGGCCCTCACCGCGCTGACCTCGCCCAAGCTGGGGGACCGGCGCCTGCGGCCGGGAGACGAAGTCATCACCGTGGCCGCGGGCTTCCCCACCACGCTCGCGCCGATCCTGCAGAACGGCCTGGTCCCGGTCTTCGTGGACGTGGGAATCGGCGACTATACCGCCATCGCGGAGCGCGTCGCCGAGGCCGTCGGCCCCAGGACCCGGGCCGTCATGATGGCGCACACCATGGGCAACCCCTTCGACCTCGACGCCGTCATGGCCGTGGTCCGGAAGCACGGACTGTGGCTCATCGAGGACAATTGCGACGCCCTGGGTTCGACCTATCGCGGCCGGCTGACCGGGACCTTCGGCCATCTGGCGACCTTCTCCTTCTACCCGGCGCACCACATCACCATGGGGGAGGGCGGCTGCGTCGTCGCCGGCGGGCCGGAAGCCGAGGAGCTGGGCCGCATCGTGCGCTCCGTGCGCGACTGGGGCCGCGACTGCTACTGCGCGGGCGGGGAGAACAACACCTGCGGCAAGCGCTTCTCCCAGCAGTTCGGGACGCTGCCCCTCGGCTTCGACCACAAGTACGTCTACTCCCACATCGGCTACAACCTCAAGCTGACGGACATCCAGGCGGCGGTCGGCTGCGCCCAGTGGCGCAAGCTCCCGGACTTCATCGCCCGGCGCAAGGCGAACTTCGCCACCCTCCGGAAGGCCCTGGCTCCTTACGAGGACCGCCTGGTCCTGCCCACGGCGACGCCCGGCTCCGACCCCGCCTGGTTCGGGTTCGTGATCACGGTGCGCGAGGGCGCGGGGTTCTCGCGGACCGAGCTGCAGCGCCATCTGGAGGAGCAGCGGGTCGAGACCCGGGCGCTGTTCGCCGGCAACCTGCTGCGCCATCCCGCCTTCCTGGACATCCCGCACCGCGTCTGCGGCGGCCTGGCCAACACGGACCGCATCACCGAGTCCACCTTCTTCGTCGGGGTCTACCCCGGCCTGGACGCGCCCAGGCTGGAGCACATGGCCGAGGCCTTCCGGAGCTTCCTGCAGAAGCGCTGACGGCTCCAGCCGACATGGCCACGCCCCGCAAGCTGCGCTGCACGGTCTCCGAGATCGTGGACCATGGGGACCGGGTCTACACGCTCCGGCTCAAGCCCGAAGGGAGACCGCCGCGCTTCCGCGCCGGGCAGTTCCTGCACCTGGCCATCGACCCCTACGACCCCTCCGCCTTCTGGCCGGATTCCCGGGCCTTCTCCGTGGCCAGCCCTCCGGCCGAGGCCGACGGCCTGGAGATCCTCTACTCCGTGGTGGGGCGCTTCACGACGCGCATGGAGGCCGAGCTGCGCGTGGGCGGGGAGGTCTGGGTCAAGCTGCCCTACGGCGAGTTCGTGGTGTCGGCCCTGCCGGGTTCCGAGGTGGCCCTGCTCGCCGGCGGGACCGGGGTGAGCGCCTTCACGGCCTTCCTGCGGGACTACGCGGCGCGCGGAGACGACGACGGCTCGCGCGTGCACCTCTTCTACGGCGCCCGGCATCCGGGGCTGCTGCTCTTCCGGGACCTCCTGGGACGGCTGGAACGGGCCCGGCCGGCCCTGCGGGCCGTGTTCTTCGCGGAGTCCGGAGCGGCGCCGGGGCAGGGCGTGGAGCCCGGGCGGCTCTCCTTGGCCGCGGTCTGGAAGGCCCTGGGCCGGCCCGACGCGGCCACCTACTACCTTTCCGGTCCGCCGGCCATGATCCGGGCTTTGGGCGGGGAACTGGCCGCCCGCGGCCTGCCGCCCGAGCGCATCCGGGTGGACGCCTGGGACTAGCGCGAATATTTATCCCCTGCGGGAGCCCGATGTCGGCTATAATACGACATGAGAGTGGAGTCACCGGCCGCAGCGATGGGATATGGAGCCCGATAAGAGCAAATTCGAGACCGAGTGCCTTGAGGCGCTCAAGGCCCTGAGCCGGGCCATGGTGGAACTCGGCCTTTATGAGTCGAGCCACCCTTCGGTGGCCGCTATATTGAAGGGGGGCGAGGACGCTCTGGCCCAGGCCATCGCCGAGTGTCCGAGCGGGGAGCTCGTCTTTTCCAAGGACCAGGACCGGTGGCTGGCCAACGGGCAGATCATAGGCCTGGTGCACCAGGCGGGCGGCCCCGTCTTGAATCTCATCAGCCGCTTCAAGCTCGCCAGCATCACCTTCAAGATGGGTTTGACGTCCCAGGAGCTGATCGCCTTCTGCGAGCTCTCGGCGTCCAGGGCGGACGCGCAGATAGACTTGGAGGGTTTCCTTTCCAAGCACGGCATCATACATATCCGGTTCAACGAGGCGGTCTACGCCCAGGTCAATCCCGACGGCACCCAGGAGGCGGTGGCCCCGAAGGCGGCGGAGCCGGCCCCGGAGCCTGGAGAAGACGACCGCGCCTCGGAACGGAGGCGTGCGGTCGAGGGGCAGCCCATCGAGAGCACCCTGCAGACGCTGATCGGCTGGGTGGCCGGAGATTCGGAGGAGCGGGTCAAGCTCTATAACACGATCATGGCCCAGCTGCGCCGCGAGATGACGCAGATGGTGGTCGAGGCCACCGAGATGATGCAGCAGGAAAGGAGCCTCATCGAATTCGAGCGCGAGCGGACCCAGTCCGTCCTGCAGAACGTGGGCGCGGGGGTCATCATCGTCGACGGGAAGGGGAATATCCTCCTGATGAACCCCGCGGCCGAGGAGATCTACGGAGCCCCGCTCTCCGAGGTCGCGGGCCAGCACGTCACATCCCGGGCCGACGAAAAGCGCGTGGTGGCCGTGGCCGCCGAGATCCAGATCTCGACGGACCGTCCGTTGAGCAAGGACATCCAGGTCCAAGGCGCCGACGACGCCAAGAGGACCATCCAGTCGTCCTGGGCCATCGTGAAGAACGAGGCCGGCCGGGCGGTCGGCGTGGTCCTGGCGCTCACCGACCTCGCCAAGCATCGGGAGTTGGAGAAGGTGAAGCGGGAATTCGTGGCCCACATCACCCACGAGCTGCGGGCCCCCATTTTCGCGGTCCAGGCGGCGCTCGAATTCCTCAAGACCCAGTTCGAGGGGAAGCTCAACGATAAGCAGGAGGGGAGCATCTCGGGCTCGCTTCGGAACCTCCAGCTCCTGGGCCGGCTCGTCAACGACATCCTGGATTTCTCCAAGATCGAGTCGGGGCAGATGACCGTCTATTGCAGGCCGGCGGATCCCGGGAAGATCGCGGAGGAGGCCGTCGAGAGCCTGAAGCCATGGGCGCTCTCGAAGAAATTGAGCCTGTCCGTGGCGGCGGGGCCCGCGCTGGCTCCGGTCTGGGCCGACCCTCAGCGCGCGGTCCAGGTCTTGATCAATCTCCTGGCCAACGCCATCAAGTGCACTCCCGCCGAAGGGACGATCGTCGTGTCGGTCTATCGGTCCAAGACGGAGCCGAATCGCTTGATCGAGTTCGCCGTCGCGGACACGGGCTGCGGCATCCCCCTGGCCGATCAGGAACGCATATTCGAGAAGTTCGTCCAGATCGGCAGCAAGGAGATCCGCGCGGGCGGGACGGGCCTGGGCCTGGCCATCGTCAAGGCGCTCATCGATCTGCAGGGGGGGCAGATCTGGCTGGAAAGCGCGGAGGGCAGGGGCTCCACGTTCTATTTCACGCTGCCGATCCACGAGGTCCAATCCGAAGCCGCCCCCGCCCCCCGTCGGCCGTGGTGGAAAGTCCTTCTGGGAATCAGGTCGTAGCGTCGCCCACAGGGGCTTCGGGTATGGTATCATTGCCGCTGCGGTCCCCCGGGGGGCCGCGGCCGCCAAGGAAATAAGTGGACACCAAGATCCCCGCTTCGCCCAGGCCGGGCGCGCCGCGTCCGAAGATGATGGTCGTTGACGACGATGAGAACGTCCGGAACGCCTGCGAAGCGACGCTCTCAAAGATGGGCTGCGACGTGGAGGTCTTCCCCAGCGGGGAGGCCGCCCGGGCCAGGCTCGACTCCGCGTGCTTCGACCTCGTCGTGACCGACATCTACATGCCCGGCTCCGTCAGCGGGGTCCAGCTCGTGTCCGAGGTCAAGCGGCGCTCGCCGTCCACGGACGTGATCATCATGACCGGAGCCCCGGAGCTGGGGACCGCCATCCCGGGCCTCAAGAGCGGCGCCTGCGACTACCTGACCAAGCCCTTCTCCCAGAACTTCCTGGCCTCGGTGGTCGAGCGCTGCCTGGAGAAACGGCGGCTCTCCGAGG
The DNA here is from genome assembly GCA_028717525.1 of Elusimicrobiota bacterium. Classification (GTDB taxonomy): domain Bacteria; phylum Elusimicrobiota; class Elusimicrobia; order UBA1565; family UBA9628; genus UBA9628. The sequence goes on along the minus strand of JAQUNT010000003.1, from coordinate 9,238 downwards.
AGCTCGGCCGCGAGAGGATCATGCGCGCGGAGCTGGAAGCCGCCTACCACGAGCTTCAGAAAGTGGAGCACCTCAAGGAGGGCATCCTGGGCCGGGTCCACCACGAACTGCGGGCTCCCATCACCGTGGCCCGCCTCGCCGCGGAATCCCTGGCAGAGGAGCCCTTGAGCGAGAAGGGCGGGAGCCTGGTCAAGGTCGTGCGCAAGGGCATCGCGGACATCCAGGACCGGGTCGAGGAGATCCTGCTCTACTCGAAGCTCCAGAAACGCGAGGTCGAGTTGAAGCTCTCCGAGGTGGACCTGCCTGGGCTCCTGGAGGCCCTCGTGGCCCGGCTCAAGCCGCATTTCGCGGAGAAGAACCTGGCCGTCGAGGTCTCTTGCGACCCCGCGCTCGGTCGGCCGCTGCTTGACGCCGGCCTGGTGGAGGACGCCTGCAAGCACCTCTTCCTCAACGCCGCCAACTTCAGCCGGGGGGACGGGCACATCCTCATCGCGGCCTTTCGCAAGGACGCCGCCCTCCGGATCGCTTTCACCGACCACGGGATCGGCATCCCGGAGGACCAGCTGCCCAGGCTCTCCGACGCCTTCTACCAAGCGGCGGAATGCTTGACGCGCGAAGTGGGCGGGCTGGGGCTGGGCCTGGCCATCGTGCGCCGCATCGCGGAGGCCCATGGGGGCGGCGTCAACGTCAAGAGCCGCCTGGGCGTGGGCAGCACCTTCACCCTCGTCCTCCCGCTGCGGGCGGCGCCTCCGGCTCCGCCCGCAGCTCGTTGACCGGCGCGCCCGCTACGACCCGAGACCGGACTCCCTATGGCGCGTCGCCGCGCGCGGCAGACCTCGACATGGATCATCCCCGGCTCCTGCCGGAGCCCGGATAGGCTATCATACGACAATGCTTCCCCATCCCCGATCGAGTTCCGCGTCCGCGATCCTTGCCCTCGCCCTGCTGTCGGTCGGGCTGTCCGCCCTGTCGTCCCAGGCGGCCGGGCCCTCATTGCAGGCGCGCCTGGAGGCGATGGCCGGGAGGCACCGGGGCCGTGTCTCCCTGTACGCGAAGAACCTCAAGACCGGGGCCGTGGTCGCGATCGCGGCCGACGAGCCCGTGAGATCCGCCTCGACCATCAAGCTCGGGATCCTGACCGAGGCCTTCCGCCAGGTGCGTGCCGGCAGGCTCAAGCTCGCTGATCCGGTCGTCATGAAAGAGGTGGACCAGGTGAAAGGCTCGGGCGTGCTGGCCTACCTTCGGACCCCGCTGACCCTCACGCTCGAGGACGTGCTGACGCTCATGATGATCGAGAGCGACAACACGGCCACCAACCTGGCCATCGATCGGGTCGGGCTCGCGGCCGTCAACTCGGGCTTCGCCGCCGCCGGCCTCCAGGGCAGCCGGCTCTACAAGAAAGTCTACCAGCCCGCGGAAGAGCCGCTGCCCCCGGAGCAGAAGACCTTCGGGCTCGGCAAGACCACGGCGCGGGAGATGGGGTTGCTCATGGAGGGCATCCTGCGCTGCGACCTCGGCGACGCCGCGCTCTGCGGCCGGATGCAGGAGATGATGAAGGGCCAGCAGTATCGGAACATGATCCCCCGCTACATCGAGGCCGGGGTGGACGCCTCGGAGTCGGGCGCCATCGCGGGCGACAAGGTCGGAGCCCTGGACGCCCAGCGCTCGGACGTGGGCTTCGTGCTTTCGGCCGAAGGCCCGTTGGTCATCTCCGCGTTCACGGACCGGAACGAGGATCAGCGCTGGGTCTGCGAGAACGAGGGGGAGACCCTCATCGCCCGGATGTCCAAGGCGCTGTTCGACGCTTGGGGCGGCCCCCCCCGGAAGCCCTGAGCCTTCCGATCCACCGCTACTCTTCGTCTATGAAATCGAATTTGGCGTAGTCGCCGCCCATGTAGGACATCGGCCGGTACAGGACGGCGATATCGGCCAGCTTGGTCTCCAGCGAGCGCGGGATCAGGGTCTTGTGGATCTTGGTGGCCAGCTCGAGCTCCTTGCGCATCTGCAGGCCGCCACGGCAGAGTGAAGGAGATGATGAAGAAGGCGAAGAGGATTCAGAGCAGGCCCACGCGGGCCTTGAAAAGGGAGGACTGCCCGGAGAGGTATTCGTCCGTGTAGGCTTCCGGGACGCCTTGGAGGCCGAACCGCTCCAGCCTTCTCGTCGCGTCCTGCGGACTCAGGCTCTTACGCCTGGGCCTTGCATCGCGCAAGGATCTTCGCCACGGCGCTGGTGAGGGACTCCGGGGTGAAGGGCTTGGTCATGAAGCCGTTCACCTCCGAGTCTGCAAAGGACGTGCGCAATTCAGCCAGGGCTGAGACCACGAGGATGGGGAGAGCGCGGGTGCGGGGGCTGTTGCGCATGATGCTGGCGACGGCGTAGCCATCTATCACGGGCATCATGATGTCCAGCACCAGGAGGTCGGGCAGCGCCACGGATGCATCCTCGGGCTGGACTCCCAGTTCCTTGAGAGCCGCAATGCCGGAGGCGCAGGCCACGACCTCGTGACCGGCCTTGGTCAGGATGGCGGTCTCCAGACGCAGGACCTCCGGGTCTTCGTCGCAGACCATGATCCTGGCCATGGGGCAATAGTAGCACCGCGATTTTCGTGTGTCAACACGTATGTGGACCGCTGCGGACCAGCATATTGTCAATGATCTTGAAGGCATGTTAGGATTCTCCAGCCTGCGGGATCGGCAAACAAGATGGCCCCGATGTATCTAAGTGCCTGGACCGCATGGCTGCTAATCGCCCTCCTGATCTCATGGGACTTGCACGGCGTTTTTGTCCGTTATTCGAAGGGGGGGCGGCCTGGGAATTGGCCGCGCAAGCCCTTTTGCTGGCAACCCTCGGATACCTGGTGGTGTACCTGGGGCTCTTCTCCCTGCGCATGCAATTCGATCTCGGCGTCTGGGCCAGGCCGGTTAGGTCCCACCGGCGGCTGATCCAGCCCGCCCCCGCTGCGGCTAGGCCGGCCGCTCAGGCCGCGATCCCGATCAATCCTTGACCGCGTAGACCTCTACGGTCCCGCCCTGGCGCAGGGCCGCGTCGCAGAGGGTCAGCAGCAGGGCCAAGGGCAGCAGCACCGGCAGCAGGGCCAGGACCGCGGCGCAGGCCCAGGGGTGCGCCCGCGCCGTCCCGGTCTTGGCGCTCGGAGCCTTGAGCAAGTCGTAGAGCAGGTCCGCGGGAAAGCCCAGGGCGTTGTAGGCGCTCTGCAGCCAGCCGAAAGGGTTCTGCTCCAGGCAGAAATGGTCCCTGCGCACGATCCGGAAGGAGTGCCGCGTCAGCAGCGCCTCCAAAGAGCGGGGCCCGAAGTGGAAGCGGTGCCGGGGCAGGTCGAGATGGAACCAGTGCCGGCCGAAGAGGCGCGCCTGCAGGCTGTCGCAGTTGGGCACGGCCAGGAGCAGGACCCCGGTCGGGCTCAAGATCCGGCGCGCCCTCGCCAGGGCCCCATCCGGGTCCGGGAAGTGCTCCAGGCTGTGCCAGAAGACCACGGCCTGGTAGCGGCCCGCCTCCTCCGGCAGGTCCTGGAAGCCTCCGGTCCGCACGTCCAGGCCCAGGCGGTGGCGGGCGTGCCAGGCCGCATCCGCGTTGAGCTCGACTCCATGCGCCTCGTGGCCCAGCGAGCGCAGGCTGTCCAGCATGATGCCTCGGCCGCAGCCTACGTCCAGCACGGGCCCCAGGCAGACCTGGCCGCTGATGCGCCGCGCGCGGCGCCAGCGGAAGAAGCGGGTCAGCAGCTCGAAGAGTCGGTTGAAGCGCACGTTCTCCTTGCCGTAGTAGGAGAGCGGGTACCAGCGGCCGAGCTCCGCCGCCGGGACCGGGGGCCAGGTGCGTCCCAGGCCGCAGGACGGACAGCGCAGGATGTGGAAGCCGTCACGCCCTGCGGGGACGGCCGGACGGACTCCTGTACGGCCGCAGCAGGGGCAATCGGGCGGAGTCATGAAGACGGCGCCTGCAGAGGCTCTCCGCGCCGGAGAGCCCAGAGCCGGGAGACGGCTAGGCTCGCGAAGAGGATCATCCAGGGCATGATGGGGAGGCGGTAGCGCAGCATGGTCAGGATCAGGGAATGGGTCAGGGCCAAGGCGAAGACGAACAGGACGAGGCACAGGGAGCGGGGGACCTTGCGCGCCAGCAGCATCCCGAGCAGGCCTAGCGGGATGAGCCAGCCGTCGGTCAGGAGACCCACCCAGCGCAGCTTCCGGTAGGAATCTCCGGCCGCCTGCGGCCGCGGCCACAGACGCCACTCATCCCAGAAGAAGCGCCAGGCCACCAGCTTCAAGTAGGCCCAGGGATGGCTGCCGATCCAGGCCGCGCTGGCCTTGCGGAAATGGAGCTCAGCCTGCTCCCGGGGCATGCCTGCCGCGGCTTGGAACACAGGGTCTTCCTTGCGCAGGCGCTCCTCCTCAGGAGTCCCGCCCAGCTCCTGCGGCACCACCAGGTAGTTGAACAGGATGGTGCCCGAGGTCATGGTCGTGCCGGGTATCCAGGCCCGGAAGGCGATATAATTGCGCAGAGGCCAGACCGAGTACACGGCCAGGAACGCGGCCAGATAGACCCCGCTCCAGAGCCAGCGCCGGCGCAACAAGACCACGGCCGCGGGCGCCAGGACGAGGGCGAAGGGCAGCAAGGTGACGTTGGTCAGGCCGCAGAACGCGGCCGCCAGACCGGCCCAGGCGAAAGCCGCGGCGCCGGGCCTGGCCAGGGCCCGGACGAGGGTCCACAGGGCGGCCGCGCTGGCGGCCAGGATGGCGGTCTCCCGCGCCGGCAGGGCCGCGTAATAGATGAACGGGGGGTAGCAGGCGCTGATCGCGGCCGCCAGCAAGGACACGGTCTCCCCGAAGAGCTCTCGACCGGCGAGGGCCAGGAAGAGGAGGGCGGCGGCGGCCAGGCCGCAGTTCGTCAGCAAGACCGCGGGGTAGCCGCGGCCGAATACCTTGAACATGATCCCGAGCAGGACCGGGTAGCCGGGTTCGCGATAGGCGCTCCGCTGTGCGAAGACCTCCAGGGTCCAGGACCGGGACACCGAGGTGGCGGCCTCCACATAGCAGTCCGGGTCGGCGAGCTCTTGTCCCGGCCGCTGGGGCGGGTGGTGCAGCCCGTAGCCAAGGCGCGCCAGCAGCCCCAGCGCGAGCAGTGCGGGCAGTATCCAGGATCGCGACGGGCTGAGGGGGATCTTCAGGGCTTGCTCAGGCAGTCGTCGAACATGGGGATCTTCAGCAGCCCCTTCGACCACAGCCAGTAGGTCGACATGGACTTGAGCACGTTGAGGCCGTAGCCCACCACGTTGACGCCGCACTTCTCCTTGCCGTAGTAGGTCGGGATGGGCATCTCCACGATGCGCAGGCCCTTGATCTTGAACTGGATGATGATGTCCGTGTCGAAATGGTAGTCGTCGGAGCAGAGCGCGAAGGGCACCTCGGCCAGCGCGGCGCAGCGGAAGACCCGGAACCCGGAATGGAACTCGGTCAGATTCATGCCCAGTATCCGGTTCTGGATGGCGCTGAGGAACTTGTTGCCCAGGAATTTGTAGATGGGCATGCCGCCCGCCAGCGGCAGCCCCGCGATGCGGGAGCCGAAGACCATGTCCGCTTCGCCGCGCTCCAGGGGCTCCAGCAGGTAGGGGATCTTCTCCGGAGCGTACTGGGCGTCGCCGTGCAGCATGACCACGATGTCGAAGCCGTTGTCGATGGCGTAGCGGTAGGCGAGTTTCTGACTGCCTCCATAGCCGCGGTTGGTTTCGTTGCGGAACACCTCCAGTTTGTCGAGGCCTTTGGCCTCGCGGTAGCCGATGCCGATGAGGTGCGTGTTGTCCTCGCTGGCGTTGTCGATGACGAAGATCTCCTTGACCTTCTCCTTGATCTCCGGAGGGATGCGGTCCAGCACCACGGGCAAGGTGTAGGCGGCGTTGTAAGCGGGGATGAAGATGGCGATCTTGAGGGGGGCCGGTTCAGGCATGGGTGACTTCTTGGCGGAACTTGGCGGAGAAGCGCCGCAGGGACTCCTCCATCGTGGGCGGCTCGACGCCCAGCGCCCGGCGCAGCTTGTCAGTCGTCAGGCCGCCCTTGAGGGGCCGTCGGGCGCGTTGGCGCAGCTCCGAGGTCGCGACGGACTGGATGAGGGAGGCGTCCAAAGACATGGCGCGGGCCAGGGCCGCGGCCATCTCGTAGCGCGGCATCCAGTCCCGGCCCACGACGTTGAACGTGCCGCGCGCGTCGGAGAGGGCCAAGTCGAGACAGGCCGCGGCGAGGTGCTCCGCCAAGGTCGGGTTGCACCATTGGTCGTTGGGGGCCCGGAAGGCCTGCCGCGAACCCAGGCGCTCGTGGATCTGCATGGCGATGTTCTTGGTCCCGGGGCTCCAGCTGAAGACCGCGGTGGTGCGCGCGATCAGGAAGCCGTGGGGATAGGCCTGCACCGCCTCCTCGGCCGCGAGCTTGGCGTCGCCGTAGACGCTGATGGGGCTCGGAGGGGCCTCCTCCGCGTAGGGACCGGACTCCCCGTCGAAGACGTAGTCGCTGGAGAAGAGGACCACCTTGGCGCGGCGCGGCGCCGCCGCCTCCAGGACGTGGCGCGTGCCGCCGACCAGGACGGCGGCCGCCTGGTCCGGGTGGTCCTCGCAGAAGTCCACGCCGCCGGGCGCGTTCTGCGTCAGGAAGACCAAGTCCGGCTCCAGGCCGGCGAAGCTCCGGCGCACCGCTTCCCGATCGCGGAGGTCCAGGACGGCCGAGCCCTGCCGGGGGTGCGAACAGTAAGTGCCGACGGCCGGGATGCCGCGCGCCTGGAGCAGGGCCAGCAGGGCGGAGCCGAGCTGTCCCGAGGCGCCGACCACCAGGGCCTTCATCCGCGGCCGCGGCGCGGCTCAGCCGTGCTTGAGCGCCCAGTCATACGGGATGTCCTTGCTGAAAGGATCCTTGCGCGCGATCTCGTCCGGGTCATGGGGGACGGTCGCGCAGTTGGCCACGACGGCGGGCGCCGCGCCGATCCCCTTGAAGCCGTTCCAGATCCCCGGCGGGATGGTGATGAGGGCGTAGCCGCCGTCGCCGCTGAAGATCTCCTGCAGGCGCCCGCGGGTCGGCGACTTGGGCCGGGCGTCGAAGAGCGCCAGCTTGATCGCGCCGCTGACCACCGCGTAGTTGAGGGTCATCTTCTTGTGCAGATGCCAGGCCTTGATGGCGCCCGGGTTGATCACGGAAAAGTAGATCTCCCCGAACCTCTCGAACCAGGGGGCGTCGCAGCGCAGCATATGCATGATCTTGCCGCGCTCGTCGAGGATCTGGCGCAGGGGACGAACGGTGACGCCGTGGAGCATGGACCTCATCCTCCCCTGGGCTGCGCGAGGCGGGTCCGATACCAGGCGATGGTCTGGCGCAGACCGTCCTCCAGGGAGTAGGCGGGCCGCCAGCCCAGCAGGCGGGCCGCCTTCGCCGACGAGAGGTACTGGCTGAGGATCTCGCCGCGGGCGCTGTCCCGGATGTCCGGCTTGAGCCGGCTGCCCAGCAGCCGGCTGATAGCCGCGACCAGGGCCAGCACGCTCAAGGGCCGGTTGGGGCCGAAATTGAAGCTCTCCCCGGCCACGCCCCGGCGCTCCAGCTTCTCGGCCAGCAGGAGGTAGGCCTGGACCACGTCTTTGACGAAGACGTAGTCCCGCTTGTGGGTGCCGTCGCTGCGCAGCACGGGCCTTTCGCCCCGCAGCAGGGAGCGGATGGTCCCGGGCACGATCCGGCTCCAGTTGAGGTCGCCGCCGCCGTAGACGTTGCCGCAGCGCGCGATGGCCACCGGCAGCCGGTAGGTGCGGAAATAGCTCTGGGCCAGGAGGTCCGCGCAGCTCTTGGAGACCTCGTAGGGCTGGCGGCCCTCCAGGGGCATGGTCTCCAGGTAGGGCAGCCGGGGCTGCTCCCCGTAGGCCTTGTCGCTGGAGGCGACCACGACGCGCCGCACCAGGCCGCTGTTGAGGCGGCAGACCTCCAGCAGGTTGTAGGTGCCCCGGATGTTCGATTCGAAGGTCTCCCAGGGCGCGCGCGCCGCCGGGCCGACCAAGGTCTGGGCCCCGAGATGGAAGACGGTGTCGACCTCCTGGACGTTGACGGCCCGCTGCAGGGCCGCCAAGTCCTCCAGGCGGCCGGTGACCACGGTGGTCCGGCGGTAGTCCCCGTCCCGGAAGAACTGCGACTGCGGGTCGTCGTCCATCACCAGGGCGACGACGTGCGCGCCCCGGGCCAGGAGCTCCTTGACCAGCCAGGAGCCGATGAGGCCCGTGGCGCCCGTGACCAGGGCGCGGCGCTGAGACCAGGATCCCGGCTTCAATGCCGCCGCACCCGCCAGGGGGCCTTGCCGCCCTGCCAGAGATCCTCGAGGTGCCGGAGGTCGCGCACGGTGTCCATGCATTGCCAGAAATCTCCGTGCTGGTAGGCCATGAGCTGGCCTTCCGCGGCCAGCCGTTCCATGGGTTCATGCTCGAAGATCGTCTGGGCATCGTCGATGTAGTCCGCAACCCGCGGCTCCAGGACGAAGAACCCGCCGTTGATCCAGCCTTCGCCGATCTGCGGCTTCTCCACGAAGCGCGTGACCCGGTTCTTCTCGAACTGCAGGCCGCCGAAGCGCGCCGGCGGGCGCACCGCGGTCACCGTGGCGGCCTTGCCGTGCCGGCGGTGGAACTGCAGGAGCGCCTTGAGGTCCACGTTGGAGAGCCCGTCGCCGTAGGTGGCCATGATGGGCTGGCCCTTGGCATAGCGGAGCATCCTCTTGATGCGCCCCCCGGTCTGCGTCGTCTCACCGGAGTCGAGCAGATGGACCGCCCAGTCTTCGTCCGGGCGGCCCAGGTGGTCGACTTTGCCCTCCGCCAGATGGACCACGAGGTCCTGAGCGCGGTAGTGGTAGTTGATGAAATAGTCCTTGATGACCTCGCCCTTATAGCCCAAGGCTATGAGGAACTCCTTGAAGCCGAACTGGGCATAGTGCTTCATGATGTGCCAGAGGATGGGCTTGCCGCCGATCTCCACCATGGGCTTGGGGATGCGGTCGGTCATCTCTGAGAGGCGAGAGCCCAAGCCGCCGGCGAGTATCCCGACTTTCATGATCGCGAGGCCTATGTTAGCAATTCTACGGATTCAAGAGAAGCGGTCCCGGGACCGCGCCGGCAGCAGGGGCTTGATCCAGAGGGGGTAGAGGTACTGGTCGTTGCGGCGGATGCCGCGCGCGGCCCTCAGGATGGCTTCCAGCTGGGATGTGATGACCCGAGGC
>JAQUNT010000002.1 GCA_028717525.1 Elusimicrobiota bacterium | reverse complement strand
GTAGACGTCGTCCTCCCGGAGGGCGGACTCCGCGACTCAGATCCTCTCGTTGAGCCAGCGGTCGAAGGGCAGATCCTCGGCCCAGCCGCGCACCAAGGTCATGGGGCTGTGGCAGTGCGCGTTGTGGAAAGCGGGGACCACGAGGCGGCCGCGGCCGGAGAGGGTCTCGCGGGGCTTGAAGGACCTGGGGATCCTGCCGATGGCGAGGATGGCCTTTCCGGATATGGCCAGGTCGCAGCCGCGCAGGATGCGGCCCGCGGGGTCGAGGGTGAGGATGTCCGCGCCTCTGATGAGGATATCCATCGGCCTAGTATAGATAATCCCGCCCTTCACTTGTGCGCGAGCGCGGCGACCTCGACCGCGGCGTCGCGCGGGAGCCTGGCGACTGCAACGGTCGTGCGCGCGGGAGCGCGGCCCGGAGCGAAGTAGCTCCCGTAGACTTGGTTCATCTGGGCGAAGTCGTCCATGCTCCTGAGGTAGACGGTGCATTGCACGATGTCGTCCATGTCCGCGCCGGCCTTCGCCAGCAGCGCCTTGATGTTCTCCATGGCCTGGCGCACCTGCGCGGCCACGCCGCCGCTGACGAGCTCGGTCGTGCCGGGCTTCAGCGCGATCTGGCCGGAGACATGGAGGAAGCCTCCCGCCTCCACGACCGGGGTGTAGGGGCCGATGACGTTATCGTCCGCGTGGTAGCGGCGGCCGGCGCTGCAGCCAGCCAGGAGACAGGGGATCAGGAGCCAAGGCAGGATCGATCTCATGGGACACCTCTCTGGATTGATATTGTAGGCGAAAGCGGGCCTTCTGACCAGCAGGGCCCGCGCGCTCGCGCCAGGGGCCGACCGAGGCGCTCCCGGACGAGTCTAGGCCCTCCGACCCGGGCCCATTTCCATTCCAGGTCGGCCCTTCGGCCCATGCGCGGCGCCCGTTCTTTCTCCATACTAAGACAGGATGCAAAGACTCTTGCGGGCGCTTGCCGTCGCCATGCTCTTGGCCGCTGACGCCGCGGCCGCCAGCGCGCCCATCCGCTTGGGCAGCCCCGGCCTTGCCATCTTCCAGCCTACGGTCGCGGCCAAGGGCTCCCTGCCGGTCCTGTCCTTGGCCCCGGCGCTGCAGCCTTTGCCCCAACTCAGGTTGTCTGCGGCCTTGGCCGCGCCGGCTGCGCCGCAAGCCGCGCCGGCGGCGATGCCGGCCCTGGAGACCCTCGCGGACAAGGTCCAGCCGGGACCAGCGGTGTCCGCGGCCTCAGCCATCGACAGCTTCTACGATCGCTCCGCGTTCCAGGCCGCGCCCGCGGAGACGGACCGCTCAGCCCCTCTGGCCAAGGACCCGGACACGGGCCTCTACGGGGTCAGCCAGGAGCAACTCAGGACCGTGGTCTCCATACTGCGCAAGCACTACGGCGAAAACCTCCTGGACCTGGCCGCCATCGGCTCCCGGGCCAAGGGCAAGGCCTCGGCGCTCAAGAATTTCCGGCCGCCCACGGGCTACAGCGACCTGGACCTGGCGCCCTTGCTGCGCGACCGGGGCGGCCGCAATCCCGACAGCTCGATCATCGAGCGCGAGATCGAGGCTGCCACGGGCATCCCCATCCAGCTGCACGGGGTGCTCAGCGCGGGGGAGCAGAAGTACAAGGAGGCCGTGCCCTTCTACGGCGGCGGCTATGAGACCTACGAGTGGTTCAGCTCCGGAGACGCGAAGCGCATCGACCTGAATCTATGGTGAGAGGGTTCCTGCTTCTGGCGGTCTCGGCCCAGGCTTTCGGGGCCGCGGCCCCTATGCGCCTGAGCAATCCGGGCCTCCCGCTCTCCCGGCCGCAGGTCGGTGCTATTGGCGCCTCCATCGTCGTCCCGAGCGCGCCTGGCCTGAAGAGCACCCTGGCCTTGGCCCCGTCGCTCGCTCCCGCGATGCCCGTCCTGGCGCCCGTGCCCCAGCTCAAGCTCGCCCCGGCCCTGGCCGCCCCGGCTGCCCCTGAGGCCGTCCCCGCTGCGATGCCCGCTCTGCAATCCCTGGCCGACCAGGTCCAGGTGCGGAAGGACGGGGCGGACTCCAAAGCCATGGGCGAGTTCTACGACCGCGCCGGCCGCGGGAGCGACGCCGTCGAGGCCGTGGCCGCGGAGGGGGATTTCGGCGCACCGTTCCGCGTGCCCTACGACCCCAAGGGCCAGGTCGATCCGGCCGAGCTCGGCCCGAACCGAACCCCGGGCATGAAGCACGAGAAGGACAAGGCCAAGGACCGGCTCGAGGATGACCAAAGGGAGATGGACGAGCTCCAGCAGAAGCTCTACGCCGAGGGCAAGCGCTCGGTGCTCATCGTCATCCAGGCCATGGACACGGGCGGCAAGGACGGCACCATCCGCTGGGTGCTCACCGGCCTCAACCCCCAGGGCGTCAAGGTTTCCAGCTTCAAGAAGCCCACCGCGCAGGAGGCCAAGCACAGCTTCCTCTGGCGCATCAAGAAGGCCCTGCCCGGCAAGGGCATGATCGGCGTGTTCAACCGCTCGCACTACGAGGATATCCTGGTGCCGACCGTGTACAAGACCTTCTCGGCAGAGGAGGTGGCCAAGCGCTACGACACGATCAACGCTTTCGAGAAGAAGCTCGCGGAGAACGGGACCGTCATCCTGAAGTTCTTCCTGAACATCTCCAAGGACGAGCAGAAGGCGCGCCTGCAGGAGCGGCTCGACGACCCGGACAAGAACTGGAAGTTCTCCGAGGCGGACCTGGAGACCCGCAAGCACTGGGACGAGTTCCAGCGGGCTTACGGCCAGGTCCTGGCCCGCACCAGCACTCCCTGGGCGCCCTGGCACGTCATCCCCGCCAACAAGAAGTGGTACCGCAACTACGCCGTGGCCCGCATCATCAAGGAAGCCATGCAGCGCATGGACCCGCGCTACCCCAAGGTCTCCTTCGACCCCAGGACAGTCGTGATCCCGGACTGAGTTGCGCCAACACCTCGAGCGCACGCTCCGTTCCCTGAAATATCGGGACTTCCGACTCTACTTCATCGGCATGGTGGTCTCCATGACCGGGACCTGGATGCAGATCATGGCGCAGATGTGGCTGGTCTATCGCCTGACCCGCTCGCCATTCATGCTCGGCCTGGTCGGCTTCGCGGGTTCGGCGCCGGCCCTGTTCCTGGGGCTCTTCGGCTCCATCGCGGCGGACCGCTGGGGCCGCCGGCGCCTGCTCCTGGCCACGCAGGCCCTGTGCTTCGTTCAGGCCGCGGTGCTGGCCGCGCTGACCATGAGCGGCCTGATCCAGATCTGGCACATCTTCGTGCTGGCCTTCCTGCTGGGCTTGGTCACGGTCTTCGACATGCCCGCGCGCCAAGCCTTCGTGGCAGACCTCGTGGACAAGCCCGACATGGGCAACGCTATCGCGCTCAATTCCTCGCTGCTCAACATATCGCGCATGGTCGGGCCGACCTTGGCCGGGTTCTTGGTGAGCCTCTACGGCGAGGGCGTCTGCTTCCTGATCAACGCGGGGAGCTATCTGGCGGTGCTGACCAGCCTGCTCCTGATGCATGGCCGCGAGGCGGCGGTGCCGGCCGGGGCCACGGACAGCCCCTGGCTCTATATGCGCCGCGGGCTAAGCTACGCCTTCGGCAGGCCCGACATGGGAGCCATGCTGGTCCAGCTCTCGGTCCTGAGCTTGGCCGGGGTCCCCTTCCTCACGCTCATCCCCGTATTCGCCGACCAGGTCTTCGCCAGCGGCTCCCAGGGCGCCGGGCTGCTCATGGGCGCCATGGGGGTCGGAGCCGTGGCCGGCTCTTTGCTGCTCGCGCGCAAGGAAAGCCTGCGCGGCCTGCCGGCGCTGGCCGGGGCCGCGGGCGTCGCCTTCGGGGCCGGCATCGTCATGTTCTCCTTCTCCGGCGGGTTCTGGCCGGCTGCCGCGGCCATGGCTTTGGTGGGCTGGAGCATGATGACCGCTTTCGCCGCCAGCAACACTTTGCTGCAGACCTTGGCCGCCGAGGAGATGCGCGGCCGGATCATGGCCTTGTTCTCCTTCACCTTCATGGGCACCGCTCCGGCCGGGAATTTCCTCATCGGCGCCGCGGCGGAGAGGCTCGGGGCGCCCGCGGCCGTCTGCCTCGGCGGCTTGGTCTGCCTGGCCAGCTCGTGGTTCTACTTCCGGCGCATGCCCATGGCCGTCCCGGAGAGGCATCCCGCCCACGGCACCGTCCCCGTGCCCGAGGACCTGGGGGGCGGCCTGCAAGGCTGAAAAAGAGCCCCCCGCCTCGAGGTCGAGGCGGGGGGCTTTACTCTTCCGGGTTCAGGTTTTGGCCAGGACGCTGGGGTTGCCGGCCGGTGCCGAGGCCGGCTCGAAGGTCTTCTGCAGGCCCTCGAGGATCTTCCAGGTGTACTGCACGTCCTCGGCCGCGAGCTTGGCCAGCCGCTTTGCCTCCTCCGGGTTGCTCTGGTGCAGGACCTTGTAGCGCTGCTCAGAGCCCAGGTACTGGTCCACCGTGGCCTTGCCTGGCTTGGAGTCGACCTGCAGGGGGTTCTTGCCCTGCGCCATAAGGGCCGGATTGAAGCGCATCAGAGGCCAGTAGCCGCAGTCCACGGCCAGCTTCTGGTGCTCCAGGCCCTTGCCCTCCTCGATGGGGAAGCCGTGCGCGATGCAGTGGCTGTAGGCGATCACGATGGCCGGGCCGTCGTAGGCCTCGGCCTCCACGAAGGCCTTCACGGTCTGCGCGTCGCTGCCGCCCATCGCGACACGCGCGACGTAGCAGTTGCCGTAGCCCATGGCGGTCAGGGCTAGGTCCTTGCGCGGGGTCTTCTTGCCGCTCACCGCGAAGCGGGCGGTGGCCGCGCGCGGCGTGGCCTTGGAGGCCTGGCCGCCCGTGTTGGAGTAGACCTCGGTGTCGAGGACGAGGACCTTCACCTTCTTGCCGGAGCGCAGCACGTGGTCGAGGCCGCCGTAGCCGATGTCGTAGGCCCAGCCGTCGCCGCCCACCACCCAGACGCTCTTGCGCACCAGGCCGTCGGCCAGCTCGAGCAGGTCCTTGGCCGCCGGCTCGCTGACGCCCTGCATCTTCTCCTTGAGCCTGGCCACCCGCTCGCGCTGGGCCGCGATGCCGGCCTCGTCGTCCTGCTTGGCGGCCAGGATCTCCGCCGCCAAGTCCTTGCCGAGCTTGGACTCATAACGCTTGACCAGGCCCTCCGCGTACTCGCGCTGCTGGTCCATGGCCAGGCGGAAGCCCAGGCCGAACTCCGCGTTGTCCTCGAACAGGGAGTTCGACCAGGCCGGGCCGCGGCCGTCCTTGTTGGACGTGAAGGGCGTGGTGGGCAGGTTGCCGCCGTAGATGGAGGAACAGCCCGTGGCGTTGCCGATGACCAAGCGGTCGCCGAAGAGCTGGGTGAGGAGCTTCACGTACGGGGTCTCGCCGCAGCCCGCGCAGGCGCCCGAGAACTCGAAGAGCGGCTCGAGCATCTGGCTGCCCTTGACCGTGTTGACCGCGACCTTGCTGCGGTCCGGGTAGGGGATGCCCAGGAAGAACCGGAAGTTCTCCTTCTCTTTGTCCATGAGCGAGGTGATCGGCACCATGGTCAGGGCCTTGCGGTTCGGGTCCGTCTTGTCCTTGCCGGGGCAGTTGACCACGCAGAGGTTGCAGCCCGTGCAGTCCTCGGGAGAGAGCTGGACCGTGAACTTGGTCCCGGCCGGGAAGTCCTTGCCCTTGTAGGCGGTGCTGGTGAAGCCTTGCGGGGCCTTGGCCAGGGCGGCCTCCGGGTAGGCCTTCACGCGGATGGCCGCGTGCGGGCAGACCAAGGAGCACTTGGCGCACTGGATGCACAGGGCGGGGTCCCACTTCGGGGCCCGCTGGGCGATGGCGCGCTTCTCCCACTTGGTGGTGCCCGTGGGGAAGGTGCCGTCCATGGGGAAGGCGCTCACCGGCAGGTCGTCGCCGCGGTAGGCCATGAGCTCGGCCGTGACCTCGCGTACGAACTTCGGGGCGTCGGCGGCCACCATGGCCTTGAGCTCGCCGCCCGCGACCGCGTCCGTCGGGTACTTGACCTCGATGAGGCCGGCCAGGGCGCCGTCCACGGCCTTGATGTTCTTGCCGACCACGGCCTCGCCCTTGGCGGAGTAGGACTTCTTGATGGCGCCCTTGATGAGGTCCATGAAGCCGGGCAGGAGCTTGGTGATGTGGAAGTAGCAGGTCTGCATGACCGTGTTGATGCGGGGCCCCAGGCCCGCCTCGCGCGCCACCTTGTAGGCGTCGAGGGCGTAGACCTTGAGCTTCTTCTCCACGATCCCCTTCCGGATGTGCGCCGGCAGGCGCTGCCAGATCGTGGCCGGCTCCACGCAGTTGAGCAGGAGCGTCGCGCCCGCCGCCGCGGTCTTGGTGACGTCCACGATCTGCAGGAGCCGTTCCTGGTGGCAGGCCACGAACTGGGCCTGGGAGACCAAGGAGCTCGTACGGATGGGCTTGGGCCCGAAGCGCAGGTGCGAGATGGTCATGGACCCGGCCTTCTTCGAGTCGTAGACGAAGTAGCCCTGGGCGTTCAGGTCCGTGTTCTCGGCGATGAGCTTGATGGAGTTCTTGTTGGCGCCCACGGTGCCGTCCGCGCCCAGGCCGTAGAAGACCGCGCGCTGGGTCTCCGGGGCCTCGGTGGACCAGGACTCGTCGTAGTCCAGGGAGTTGTTGGTGACGTCGTCCTTGATGCCCACGGTGAAGTGGTTCTTGGGCTTGTCCTGGGCGAGCTCGTCGAAGACGGCCTTGGCCATGGTCGGGGTGTATTCCTTGGAGGAGAGGCCGTAGCGGCCGCCGATGACGCGGGGCCGGGCCGCGGGGCGCGGCCAGCCGTTGGCCCAGGCTTCCTCGAGGGCGGCGATGACGTCGAGGTGCATGGGCTCCATGGAGCCGGGCTCCTTGGTGCGGTCCATGACCGCGATGTGTTTGACGCTCTGCGGCAGGGCCGCCACGAAGCGCTGGGAGTCGAAAGGCCGGTAGAGCCGGACCTTGAGCAGACCGGTCTTGCCGCCCTTGGCGTTGAGGGCCTCCACGGCCTCCTCGGTGGCGCCGCAGCCGGAGCCCATCATCACGATGACCTTCTCGGCCTGCGGGTGGCCGACGTAGTCGAAGAGCTTGTAGGCCCGGCCGGTGATCTTGGCGAAGCGGTCCATGACCGCCTGGATCTTGTCCGGCGCGGCGAGGTAACAGGGGTTGCAGGCCTCCCGCGCCTGGAAGAAGGCGTCCGGGTTCTGGGCCGTGCCCTTGATGACCGGATGCTCCGGGTTGAGGGCCCGGCGGCGGTGCTCGTCGATGCACTTCTGGTCAACGAGCTCGCGCAGCTGCTCGTGGGAGAGGGTGCGGATCTTGAGGATCTCGTGCGAGGTCCGGAACCCGTCGAAGAAGTGCACGAAGGGCAGGCGGGACTCCAAGGTGGCGGCGTGGGCGATGGCGGCCAGGTCGGTGACCTCCTGCACGTTGCCGGAGGCCAGCAGGGCCAGGCCGGCCCCGCGCGCGGCCATGACGTCGGAGTGGTCGCCGAAGATGGAGAGGGCGTGGGTGGCCACGGTGCGCGCCGCCACGTGGAGGACCACGGGGGTCAGCTCGCCGCCCACCTTGAACAGGACCGGGGTCATGAGCAGGAAGCCCTGGCTGGAGGTGAAGGTCGTGGCCAGGGCGCCGGTGGAGACCGCGCCGTGCAGGGCTCCGGCCGCGCCGGCCTCGCTCTGCATCTCGACGACGGTGGGGACGGCGCCGAACAGGTTGGGCTTGCGCGCGGCGGCCCAGGCGTCGCAGGATTCGCCCATGTTGGAAGAGGGTGTGATGGGGTAGATGGCGATGACTTCGCTCAAAGCGTAGGCCACGCGGGCCGCGGCTTCGTTTCCGTCGATGGCGTCGAATTCGTGGTTTTTCATGGTGCTCCTATTTTACGATTTTGCGAGACCCTTGCCAATAAGCATTCCTAATAGCCCCCGCGACTGAAACAAATCCGTGATGGGGGCCTGCTACGGTATGGACGACAAGACAGCTTGGTGAGGTGTCCCTATGCATGCTCTCTTGACGGTCGGCTTGGCCAGCTACAGCGGGGGCTTTCAGAACTCGGGACCGGTGAACTGCTTCTGCCTGTTCCTCTTCTGGGCCGGGAGCGTCCTGCTCGGAGCAGCCCTCTGGCACCTCCGCAAGGCGCCGGATATCCAGGACGCGGCGCTGCGGCCTTCCGAATCCCCCCGCCGCTGAGGGCGCGGGGCCTAGTAGCCCAGGCCGATCTCTTCGGCCAGGTCCGACTCGGGCAAAGTCAGGCTGGTGTCTTCCGTGGGCTCCGCAGGGGCCGCTTGCGCCGGACCGGCCGGGACCGCGGCCGGCTCCTCCTGCTGCGCGCCGTCGAACAGGGCGGCGATCTTCTGCGCGGAGGGCAGGCCGCCTTCCTTGTTCTCGGCCATGCGGGCCAAAATCCCGCCGGCTCCCTTGCCCGCCTTTCGGCTGGCCGCGACTCCTTCGATCCGGGAGGCCGGTATCGCGGACTTCGGAGCGATGACGGCGGGCGACTTCCGGGAGTCCGCCGGCAAGACGACCGCGGGCGCGGCCGCCATGACGACCGGGGCCGGGGCCGCGGTCAGGATGGGGCGCAGCTGCAGGGTGGCGAGCTGGATCTGGGGAGCCTTGATGCTCACCAGCGGGAGGGGATAATTAGGGAAGGCGATGCGGGGGGAGTTGAGGTTGGGAAGGGCGGTCGGGACCGCGATCACCGCGGAATGGGCCGTTCCCGGCATGATGATCATCCCCAACAGGGAGAGGACCGCCAGGATCAGCCAGAGATTTCTTTTCATGGATATAGAATACCGCTAAAGGCGGCGGAGGCGGGATGACGGTCATCAAGCGGGGTTGTTGATATGACTCATTGTCCATGGTCAAGGGTGAAAATGGGCCTTTGGGGAAGGGGCAGGGCCCAGGTACGGCCTAGAGCTCGTCGGAGTCGAGCCAGATGGTGACCGGGCCGTCATTGACGGAATCGATCTCCATGTGGGCCCCGAACTCGCCGGAGGCCGCGGCGACGCCCGTCGCGCAGAGCAGCCGGGTGAAGCGCTCGTAGAGGGGGCGGGCCAGGTCCGGCGCCGCCGCGGCCGTGAAGTCGGGCCGCCGGCCGCCTTTGGTGCTGGCGAAAAGGGTGAACTGGGAGATGACCAAAGCCGCGCCCTTTTCATCGAGCAAGGACCTGTCGAATTTGTTGGCGGCGTTGGAGAATATCCTGAGATTGATTATCTTTTCCGACAATCTCCTGGCCGTTTCCTCGGTATCATTCTTGCCGACTCCTAAGTAGATGAGCAGGCCTTTGCCGATGGCGCGGGTCTCCCCGCCGGGCAGGCGCACGCTGGCCCGCGACACTCTCTGAACGAGGGCGCGCATAATTCGTATTATAGCAGACATGCTCCCGACGGCGCGGCTCTTCATCGCGGTCCCCGCCGCCGACGAGGTCAGGCGGGCCGCGGCTCGCCTCATCGCGGAGCTGCGGCTCTCGGGTGCGGACTTCAAATGGGTGGAGCCGGAGAATCTGCATCTGACCCTGAGGTTCTTCGGAGCGACCCCGCTGGAGCGCCTGCCTGAGATCGAGTCCCTCATGGGGAAAGCCGCGCGCAGGCCGCGGTTCGCCGTCTCCTTCGGCCCGGTGGGAGCCTTCAACTCGTGGGAAGATCCCAAGGTCCTGTGGGTCGGCGTGGGCCAGGGCGCGGCCGAGCTCGCGGCGCTGGCCGAGAGCCTCGGGGCGTCCGCCGAGGGCCGCCCCTTCTCAGCGCACCTGACCATCGGCCGCCGGCGCGGCCGCGGGGGGGGGGAGCGCCTCAAGGCCGCGGCCCGGAGAGCGGGATTCCCGGAGCTGCGCCAGGAAGTCGACCGAATCGTCCTCTTCGAGAGCCGCCTGACGGCCCAAGGCCCGGCCTACTCGATCCGTAAAGAGGAGTCGTTCTTATCTTGACTCAAGTCAAGGCGGGTGCGGAGGATCCCGCGCATAATATCCTCGTGCCATGAAACGCAAGATCATCCGCATCGATGAGTCCAAGTGCGACGGCTGCGGCCTTTGCGCCTCGGCCTGCGCCGAAGGCGCCATCAGGATCGTGGACGGCAAGGCCAGGCTGGTCAGCGAGACCTACTGCGACGGCCTGGGCGCCTGCCTGGGCGAATGCCCCCGGGGCGCGCTGACCGTAGAGGAGCGCGAAGCTTTGGTCTTCGACGAGGAGGCGGTCAAGGAACATATGAAGAAAGAACAGCCTGCCGGGCACTCTCATGCCGCGCCTCATGGCGGCTGCCCTTCGGTCCGGATGATGGATTTTGGGGCCGCGCAGCCCGCGCCCGCGGGCTCGTCGGCGCCGGCTCAATCGGCTCTTTCCCACTGGCCGGTGCAGCTGCACCTCATCTCCCCGGGGGCGCCGTATTTCCAGAACGCGGACATCGTCCTCTCCGCGGACTGCGTGGCCTACGCCTTGGGCGGCTTCCACGAGAACTACCTCAAGGGCCGGAAGCTCTCCATCGCCTGCCCGAAGCTGGACTCGGGACAGGAAGAGTATGAGGGAAAGGTCCGCTCCCTCATAGACGACGCCAAGATCAACACCCTCACGGTCATGATCATGCAGGTGCCCTGCTGCTCCGGGCTGCTGGCCATGGCCAAGCGGGCGGCTCAGAGCGCCAAGCGCAAGGTGCCCGTCAAGGCCGTGGTGGTGGGCCTCAAGGGCGAGGTCCTCTCCGAAGATTGGGTCTAGCGGCCCCAGAATTGCTAGCATCGGGCCCATGGACATCCTGCTCATATCCGCCAGCCCGCGCAAGGCCCGCAGCGGGACCTGGGCCCTGGCCAAGCACGTGGTCAGGGGCCTCGGCCCGCAGGCCCGCGTCGAGACCGTGCACCTGCGCGACCTGAAGATCGGTTTCTGCACCCACTGCGAAGCCTGCCACGTCGCCTGCATGCGCTGCCCCGTCAAGGATGACGTCCATGACCTCTTGGAGAAGATCCTGGCCGCGGACGGCATCATCCTGGCCGCGCCCAACTACATCAATCAGGTCCCCGCCGCCCTCAAGGCCGTCCTCGACCGCTCCAGCCACTTCATCCACTGCAAGCGCCTCTCCGGCAAG
The DNA here is from genome assembly GCA_028717525.1 of Elusimicrobiota bacterium. Lineage (GTDB taxonomy): Bacteria > Elusimicrobiota > Elusimicrobia > UBA1565 > UBA9628 > UBA9628. Next base: position 10,072 of record JAQUNT010000002.1, on the reverse strand, counting down.
TATCTCTGCGCGGTGGTCACTTCGGGCAGCGGCACCAAGGACGGCCTCATCCTCGACTACCTCCGGCATTACGCGAACATCTGCGGGGCCCAGTTCTCCGGGGGCGTGACGGCTTGCGCCCGCGCCGTGCAGAAGAAGGCCGCCGAGGCCGTCCGCTTCGGCGCGAGGTTCTCCCGGGACATCTCGCAGCGCCGGAGGTATCCCGCGCAGATCCGGGCCATCCGGGGAGCCATGGCGCACTTTGCGAACATCGTCGGGATGCGCAAGGACCATTGGCGCGGCGAATACGCGTATTGGAAAGAGCGCGGCTGGCTGTAAGACGCGATCCGCATGGGATGGCTTGAGCGTCTGTTTGATGCGATGCGCCGGATCGCCTGGCGGCTTTGGCTTTGGCCCGGCTTGGCCGCGGCCGGAGCCGGAGGAGGCCTGGCCCTGTTCGTCCTCTTCGGTCCCCCGCAGCTTTTGGAGTATTCCGAGTCCCCGGAGTTCTGCGTCAAATGCCACAACCATGAGGTGGAGGGGGAAGCCTTCAGCCATCACGGCGCGCATCGGCGCAAGCGCTGCATCGACTGCCACCTGCCCAACGACAACCTGGCCGACCATTTCATCTGGAAGGGCATAGACGGCATGAGCGACGTGGCCGTCTTCTATGCCGGGATGTTCACGGACGAGACCCGGTTGAGCCGGCACGGCCAGCACGTCCTGCAGGCCAACTGCATCCGCTGTCACGAGACCGCCGTCATGCGCATCGACCCGAAGCGCTTATGCTGGGAATGCCATCGCCGGGTGACGCACAAGGGCGGAGCCTTGGTCCGCGTCTTCTAAAGGAGAAAGGAATGAGCAGAGATGTCTTGTTGCCGCTGGCCCTGGCCGCGGCCCTGGCCGCGTGCAATCCCCCGCGGAGCGAGCCGGTGCGGCCGGTCAAGATCGCGGAGGGCGAGGTGGAGCCGGCCGAGTGGGGCAAGGCCTATCCCCTGCATCATGAGTCGTGGCTGGAGACGAGATTGCCCACGCCTGCGGGCCTCAGCAAGTACAAGCGCGGAGGGGACGGGGGCAAGACCTTCGATAAGCTTTCGGAATATCCTTACCTGGCGCTCCTTTTCAAGGGCTGGGGCTTCGGCGTCGAGTACAACGAGCCGCGCGGCCATTGGCATATGCTCAAGGACGTCATCGCCGTGGATCCCTCGCGCATCAAGGCGGGGGGCGTGTGCCTCTCCTGCAAGAGCCCTTATGCGCCCAGGCTGGAGAAGGAACTCGGCGCGGATTATTATTCCCAGCCTTTCCACGAAGTGCGCGGGAAGATCCCGGCCCGCCATCAGGAGCTGGGCGCCGCCTGCATCGACTGCCATACCCATGATGACCTCGGCCTTAAGATCTCCCGGGAGTTCACCTTGGGCAAGGCCCTGCGCTCGATCGGAACGGATCCGGCCCAGCTCTCCCGCCAGGAGATGCGCATCGCGGTCTGCGCCCAGTGCCACGTCAGCTACGCCATACCCAAGGACCGGGACATGCACTCGACCGGCATCTTCTTCCCCTGGCAGGGCGGGAGATGGGGGCGCATCGCCATCGAAGACATCATCCCGCACGTGCGGGCGACCCCGGAGTGGACCCAGGCGATCACCGGCTTCAAGCTGGGCTTCTTGCGCCACCCGGAGTTCGAACTCTTCACCAACGGCAGCACGCACTTCGCGGCGGGGGCGGCCTGCGCGGACTGCCACATGCCTTACCAGCGGGTGGGCTCTTCCAAGATATCGGACCATCGCATCATGAGCCCCCTGAAGAACGGGTTCAAGGGCTGCGTGCAGTGCCACAGCGAGGACCAGGCCTGGCTCAAGGAGCGCGTGCTCGCCACCCAGGACCGCTCCGCCTCTCTGCTCCTACGCGCCGGCTATGCGACGGCCGGCGCGGCCAAGCTCTTCGAGAAAGCCAATGCCGCCCGCGCGGGGGGCCGTGGAATCGACGCCTCGCTCTACGAGCAGGCCAAGCGCCTCTACGAGGAGGCCTTCTATCGCGTCACCTTCATCGGGGCGGAGAACTCCCTGGGCTTCCACAACCCGGCCGAGACCCTGCGCGTGCTGGGCGACGCGGCGGCCTTCGCTCTCAAGGCCGAGGCGCTCCTGCGCCAAGCCTTGGCCCGGGCCGGAGTCCCGGTCCCGGCCAAGGTCGATCTGGAATCGGGGAGATATCTGGAGGGACGTGGGGAAAAGAAGGTCGGCTTCGAACCCAGGCTGGAGTTCAAGGACCCCTTTGGGACTCAGTCCCAATTCTAAAGGAGGAGGAGCGCGATGAAAAAGATGCTGGTCGTCTCAGCGGCGCTGTTGGGCGCCGCGTTGTGGCTTAGCGGCCCGGCTCTGGCCGGCTGCAAGGGCGGATGCCCCTGCGGCATCGAGGGGGCCGAAAAGGCTGTCGCCAACACGTCGGACGGGGTCACCATCACCATCACGGCCAAGGACCCGGCCGTGGTCAAGAAGATCCAGGAAGCCGCGGCCAAGATGAAGGAAGGCTGCTGCAAGCCTGGCTGCAAGTGCCCCAAGTGCGCCAAGAAGGCCAAGTGCACGGGCAAGCCTGGCTGCAAGTGCCCCAAGTGCGCGGCCCATAAGGGGGCGCAGCCGGAAGAAAAGAAGTAGGCGGCATGTAGGACTTTGGGCCCATGACGCTCTTGGGCCCATTTGCTAACCTGAGGGCGATGGGCATGATCGCAGGGCTCTTCGCCCTCTTGGTTTTGCCGGCGTCGGCCAACGACGTGGGCGAATCCGTGCGCTTCAAGGGCCGGGCCGTGATGCGGGCGGAGCCCTTCCAGCCCTCCGGGACCGGCAGCGTCCTCTTCGACACCGGCGCCAGCGACCAGCCCGCGGCTCCTTACGACGCCGTCCTCCTGCAGGGCATCATGCCGGACGGGGGGCTGCGCATAGAGGTGGCGCTGCCCTCCTTCGGCGGGCTTTGGACCAGCTGGGCGCCGGCGGAGGTCAAGCGCTTCCCGAGCGGGCGGTTCTGGGCGCGCTACAGATTCGATGGCCCCGGCCGACTTCCCCTGCGCCTGCGCGTCGTGGACGCCGGGGTCAAGGCCGCGCATCTCTTCGAGATCTTCGACGCTGAGCTTTTCGTGGCCGGGACCGGCGTCGAAGCCGGGGCGCGGACCGGGGAGGTCCCGCCCGCGGTGCAGCCCTCGTCCGGGACCTACCGTTTCGTCCGCCGCGCGGATTGGGGAGCCCAGCCTCCCACCAGCGACTACACCGCGCACACGCCCGGTCGCCTGACCATGCACCACACCGCGGGCCGCAAGCCGGCGACCTTCGCAGAGGCCGCGGCGGAGATGCGCTTCATCCAGGATTTCCACATCAACGGCCGGGGCTGGATCGACGTGGGCTATCACTTCGTCATCTCTCCCACGGGCCACGTCTTCGAGGGCCGGCCCGAAGGGGTCGTCGGCGCGCATGTGCTCAACCACAACACCGGCAACGTCGGAGCCTCCTTCATGGGGAACTACCAGCCGCCAGCAACGGGGGAGCCCGCGGCGGAAGCCCTTTCCGCTTTCGTCGCCTTGGGGCGCCGGCTCGTCTCCGACCATAGGATCCCGGCGGAGAAGGTCCAGGCGCACCGGGACCTGGGCTCCAGCGACTGCCCGGGAGACACCCTCTACGCCAAGCTGCCCGGGCTGCGTGAGCAGATCGCGGCGGGCCCCCGCCTTCCCAAAGGCGACCTGCCCGTCGAAGCCTACCTGAAGTCCCTGCCCTGGTAGGGACGCGCCCTAGAACTTCTCATACTGCGGCTTCCAGACCCGCGAGAACCCGATGGACACGCCGGTCATGGCGCTGTAGCCCCAGAGCGGCCGGACCTTGAGGGCGAACGAATAGAAGTCCAGGAAGGGGGCTATGGTGAGGTGCTTGCGGATGGGGATGCGCAGCTTGAAGTTGACGTCGCTCTCCCAGCGCAGGTCCTGGGGCTGGTCGTGGTTGGTCAGGACGAAGTAGTTGGCCCAGGCCTCGCCTTCGAACTTGATGGGCGCGGGCCCGAAGTCCCGGGCCAAGAGCGCGCGGACGCGCAGACCGTACTGGGTGTCGACCGGGTCCAATGAGTAGTCCCGCTTAAGGTTGAGGGCCAGGCGCAGCGAGCGCACGAAGGTCCCGTCGTAGAATTCCACGCCCGGATAAGCCGAGTAGATGTTCCGGCGCTTGAGCGGCGGGGTGGCCTCGAGCTGGCCTTCGTAGTTGAGGGCCACGGACGGGCCCCAGGAGCGGCCCAGCCAAGGCGCGAAGCCGGCTCCGATGCGGCGGGTCCCGCCGGTGGTCAGGCTGAGGCGGTTGGCCGTGACGTTGGTGACGGGCGGCTGGTCGCGGGGACGCAGGCTGCTGCGCGCGTAATCGAGCTCCAGAGTGTTGCCCCACTTGTAGTCCCGCTTCAGGTAGTCGGCGTCCACGCGCACGGCGCCCCCCAGGAGGAACTCGTTGCTGCCCTGGATGCGGGGGTTGGGCACGGAGTTGAAGTCCGAGGCGCGCACGACCTGGGTGTTCTGGAAGTTCAGGCTGATGTCCCGGAAGTCGATCCTCCAGAGCCCGCGCTCCCCCAAGGGACGCCCTTCCATCCAGTCCCGGTAGCGGGCCGGCGGGCTGCCTTGGCGCTTGCGCAGGGAGGCCAGCACCGTCTCGGCCAGGCTGCGGTTGCCGGGCACCGGCTCTCGCGGCCCGGGCAGGCCGAGGATGTCGGCCAGGATCTGCGTGGTCACCACCCGGTAGTCGTCGTTGGGCTGCAGGGGCAGGCCGTGCACCGTGGTGGTGCCGGCCGGCCCGAGGCCGCCCACCACGAAGGCCGGCTTGCCGGCCAGGCCCGAGGCGGGGCCGCTCCAGGCCCTGCTCTCCGCGGCCAGGGCCGTCAACTGCGAACCCTTGAGGCTCAGGCGCACGGGCTGGTCGTCGTAGCGGAGCCAGACCCGCGCCAAGCTCTCCTTGATGCCGGCGTCCGTGGTGACCTCCAGGGGCCAGGCGCGCAGGAGTCCCGCCTCCGAGCCGGTCTCCGCGGCCAGCAGGTCCGCGGCCAGGGTCCAGAACTCGCGGTCTCCGATCGCCCGGGCCCGCGCGCCGGGGGGGAAGATGTCGCGCGCGGCCGGGATGAGGGGCGGCTCGGTGGAGAAGGTGATGCCGAAGGACTCCGGCTCGAACTCGGCGAAGGAGTCGGCGACTGGGACCGACTCGTCGAGCAGGACGGAGCGGCTGCGCACGCGCACGTCGCGATTCCGCCCCCGCCGCTCCACGGAGACCTCGGCCAGGTCCAGGGCCCAGGGGTAATCGTGGAGCGTGGCCAGCGGCGGCTCGTAGTCCTTGCGGCCGCTCTCGCGAACATCCATCTCGGCGCCTTGCGGGCCGGTCGGCTCGCCGCCGCTTTCGGCCAGGATCAGGTCCACGCCGCGGGCCAGCAGCCGCAGGTCCGTCGTGACCTCCTTGGACTGGGCCAGGAGCACGACCACGTCGGCCTGCTCCCGGAACCGGGGCAGGCTCTGCCTGAGGGCGGGCAGGGGGTCGAGGACGGTGAGGTGGCCCAGGCCGGAGCGCGCCAGGTAACGGTTGGCGTCAGGAGAGGTGATGGCGGTGATGGCGACCCGGAGGCCGCCTGCTTCCACGATCGCATGGTCGGGCAGGAAGGTGGCCGCCGGGGCGCTGGAATAGACCAAGTTGGCGGAGAGCAGTTGGATGCCGTCCGGGTCCGCGTTGCGATAGCTTCGGATGTCGCTCCAGCTGAAGACCTCGGCCGAGCCCACGGCCGAATAGGCCAGGCCGAGCTTGTGCAGGGCCTGCGCGAGGGCCGCGCCCTTGAGCTCGGCCAGCGGGTCTCCCAGGATGTCCTGATGCGAGACCCCGATGATGGGAGGCCCGTGGCCGCGCTCGCGCTGCAGGGCCGCGGCCAGCCGGCCCAGGCCGCCGAAGCCCTTGCCCACGATGATGACGAACGCGTCCTGTCCTTCCCAGCGCACGCGCCCCAGCCCGGCCGCGGTGTTGTGCCAGCGGGCGCCTTCGCCCTGGGCGGGGTCGAGCAGGGCCGTGACCAAGGTGTCTCCCGAAGGGGTCGTGACCATGGATAAAGCCAGGCTGCGCGTCGCGGGCTGCACGCTCCAGAGGGCGTCGGAGGAGGACGGGCTGCGCGCGGCCTGGAGCAGGCCCGCGACCAAGGAAGGGACGGGCGGCGAGACGATGGCCACCGCCGCCGCGCTCTCCAGGACCATGGCCGGGGCCTGGTCCGGGACCTCACTGAGCCCGCCGGGTATCCTGAAGCGATAGTCGCTGCCGCTGTAGTAGCAGGGCAGGACCTCCGTGCTGCGCAAAGACCCGCTGGAGGGGTTCTGCTCCAGGAGGCGGTGCAGGGGCGCCGCGAGCTCCTCATCCGTGAAGTGGGGGAGGATGTTGTCGATGAGGGCGATGCGGACCGCGCCCGAGGAGAGGGTTTGGGAGTGCGCGGAAGGGGGCAAGAAGCCCAACGAAAAAAGAATCGCCCCCCAAAGGCACAGCCGGCCCCCGCGGGGGGCCGGCTGGGGTCCGGCACCTGAGGTGCCGGACCTCAAGACGGCACCTTTGCCCTGCCTTTGGCGGCCTTGAACGCTAGGCCGTCCTTGCCCGCGTCGACCTCGACGCTCTGCCCGTCCCGGACCTCACCGGAGAGCAACTTCCTGGCCAGGGGGTCCACCAGGAGCCTCTGCACAGCGCGCTTGAGCGGCCGCGCTCCGTAAGCCGGGTCGTAGCCCTCCCGAGCCAGGAAGTCCTTGGCCTGGTCCGTGAGGTTCAGGGCCACGCGGCGGTCGGCCAGGCGGCCGCGCACGTGCTCCAGCTGGATGTCCACGATGCGGCGCAGGTCCGGCGCGGTCAGGGACCGGAAGCTCAGGATCTCGTCGATGCGGTTGAGGAACTCCGGCCGGAAGCGGTTCTTGAGGTCCGCGGGGTCCGCGTTGGAGGTCATGAGCACGAGCGTGTTCTTGAAGTTGACGGTGCGGCCGTGGCCGTCGGTCAGGCGGCCGTCCTCCATGATCTGCAGCAGGATGTTGAAGACGTCGGGATGGGCTTTCTCGATCTCGTCGAGCAGCACCACGGAATAGGGCTTGCGCCGCACGGCCTCGGTGAGCTGCCCGCCTTCCTCGAAGCCCACGTAGCCGGGGGGCGCGCCGATGAGGCGCGAGACCGTGTGCTTCTCCATGTACTCGGTCATGTCCAGGCGCACCATGCTCTTCTCGGAGTCGAAGAGGTATTCGGCCAGGGCGCGGGCCAGCTCGGTCTTGCCGACTCCGGTGGGTCCCACGAGCAGGAAGCAGCCGATGGGCCGGTCCGGGTCGGCCAGGCCGGAGCGCGAGCGGCGCACCGCGGCGCAGACGGCCGAGACGGCCTCGTCCTGGCCCACGATGCGGCGGTGCAGGGATTCCTCCATGCGCATCAGCCTCTGGGACTGCCCTTCCAGGATCTTCTCCACCGGGATGCCGGTCCAGCGCGCCACCACCCGGGCCACGTCCTCCTCGTCGACCTCTTCCTTGAGGAGCTTGCGCTCGGACTGCACCTTGGCCAATTCCTTCTGCAGCCCCTCCACCTTCTTGGTCAGCTCCGGGACCTTGCCGAAGCGGATCTCGGCCGCGCGGGGCAGGTCTCCCTTGAGCTCGGCCTGCTTCTCCTCCTGGCGCAAACCATCGATGTCCGTCTTGATCTTCTGGCTCAGCGCCAGGAGGCCCTTCTCCTTCTCCCAGTGCCCGCGCAGGTCCTTGGCCTTGGCCTGGAGCGACTGGATCTCGGCCTCGATGGCCTTGAGGCGCTCCTGGGAAGGCTCGTCCTTCTCCTTGCGCAGGGCCGTGGCCTCGATCTCGAGCTGGCGCAGGCGGCGTTCCGCCTCGTCGAGCTCCGCGGGCAAAGAGTCGATCTCCATGCGCAGGCGGCTGGCCGCCTCGTCGACCAGGTCGATGGCCTTGTCCGGCAGGAAGCGGTCGCTGATGTAGCGCTCCGAGAGCACGGCGGCGGCCACCACCGCGGAGTCGCGGATGGCCACCCCGTGGTGGAGCTCGTAGCGCTCCTTCAGGCCGCGCAGGATGGCGATGGTCCCCTCGACCGAGGGCTCGCCCACCAGCACGGGCTGGAAGCGCCGCTCCAGGGCGGCGTCCTTCTCGATGTGCTTGCGGTACTCGTCGAGGGTCGTGGCGCCGATGCAGCGCAGTTCGCCGCGCGCCAGCATGGGCTTGAGCATGTTGGCCGCGTCCATGCCGCCTTCGGCCGCGCCCGCGCCGACCAAGGTGTGCAGCTCGTCGATGAAGAGGATGATGCGGCCTTCCTGGGCCGCGACCTCCTTGAGGACCGCTTTGAGGCGCTCCTCGAACTCGCCGCGGAACTTGGCGCCGGCCACCAGCGCGCCCAGGTCCAGGGCGATCACGCGCTTGTCCTTGATGCCTTCCGGCACGTCGCCCGCCACCACGCGCGCGGCCAGGCCGTCTACGATGGCGGTCTTGCCCACGCCGGGCTCGCCGATGAGCACGGGGTTGTTCTTGGTGCGGCGCGAGAGCACCTGGATGACGCGGCGGATCTCCTGGTCCCGGCCGATGACCGGGTCGAGCTTGCCGCGCCGCGCCGTCTCAGTGAGGTCGCGGCCGTATTTCTCGAGGGCCTGGAAGGTCCCTTCCGGGTCCTGGGAGGCGACGCGCTGGCTGCCCCGGACCTTGGCCAGGGCGGAGAGGGCCTTTTCGGCGTCGAGGCCGGCCTCCTTGAGGAGCTTGGCGCCCTGTTCGTCCGCGTCGAGCATCCCCAGCAGCAGGTGTTCGACCGACAGGTAGTCGTCTTTCATGGCCTGGCGGCGGCCTTCGGCCGCCGCCAGGGTCCGGGACAGTCCCGGCGAGGCGTAGGGCTGTCCACCCGAGACCTTGGGCCTGCGCTCGAGCCGCTTGGACGCGGCCCGGGCGACCGCCGCGGGGTCCACGCCGGCCTGGCGCAGGACCTCCGGGACCACGCCGTCCTCCGGCTTGAGCAGGGCCAGGAGCAGGTGCTCCTCGCTAAGTTCCTGATGGGAGCGCTCCTGCGCGAGGCGCTGGGCCTCCTGCAGGGCTTCCTGGGATTTGGTCGTCCAGCGGTCTATGTTCATGACGGTGCCACCTTCCTGGTCCTCCGGAAATATCCTACATCTTTGGGCGCGCGGGCGGCGCCGCCCGCGCGCGCGGGCTCAGGGGACTAGGGAGTCGTCCGGAGTCCGGCTGGCGGCCTGTCCCCGCCTGGGGACCAAAGCGATCCAGTCCGCCACGATGCGCAGCGCTTCGTTGAGGTAGACGTCCGGGGCCGAGGGGTCCTTGTTCTCTTCCTCTTCGCCGCCGAGGCTGCCCGTCTTGGTCTGGGTCGAGGTCTGCACTGCGGCCGGCGCCGGCTTCTTGTCCAGCGTCTCTAGCGAGATCTCCACGGCCGCGAACTTCGGCGTCTTGCGCGCCGCGCGCTCGGCCTTGCGCTTCTTGAGGCGCTCCTCGTCCGCGTTCCTCTCGGCCCGGCGCTTGCTCTCGTTGAGCGAGAGGGCCTTGTCCTTCTTTTGCTTCTGGTAGCGATCGATGTCCTCGCGGATGTAGCCGAATTCCGGCGAGGCCGCCACCCGCTCCTGCGAGCCCTTCGCGAGCTGGGCCAGGAACGGCGTCACCGTGTCGAGCTTCTGGTAGGGGACCGGCTCCACCTCGTCGTAGGGCATGGCGTTCTTGAGCGCGGTCTCGGTCACGTCCATGGAATCCGCCACGGCCGGCAGGCGGATGTCCGGGACGACCCCGCGGTTCTGGGTCGAGCCGCCGGAGATGCGGTAGAACTTCTGGATGGTCAGCTTCAGGGAGCCCGGCTTGTAGGCCCGCAGGGCCGAGGGCAGGTACTGGTTGAGTTCCACCACCGACTGAACCGTGCCTTTACCGAAGGTGCTCTTGTGGCCCGCGACCACGGCGCGGCCGTAGTCCTGCAGGGCCGCGGCCAGGATCTCCGAGGCCGAGGCCGAGGCGTGCGAGGTCAGCACCAGCAGGGGTCCCGAGTAGGAAACCGCGCTGTCCAGGACGGGGGTGCGCAGGACCCGGATGAAGCCCCGGGTGTCCTTGACCTGGACC
>JAQUNT010000001.1:19011-21842 GCA_028717525.1 Elusimicrobiota bacterium | reverse complement strand
TCCGTCTCGTGGTCGAGCGCGGAGGTGAACTCGTCCAGGAGCAGGACCGCCGACTCCCGCACCAGGGCGCGGGCCAGGGCCAGGCGCTGCAGCTGCCCGCCCGAGAGCTGCAGGCCCTGCTCCCCGATCACCGTGTCGTAGCCCTGGGGCAGGCCGGCGATGACGTCGTGGATGTGCACGCGCCGGGCGGCGTCGACGATATCGCTCTCGGGGACGCGGTGCCAGCCCGCGCCGATGTTGTCGCGGATGCTGGTCTTGAAGAGGTAGGGCTGCTGCCGCACATAGGCGAAGTGCAGCAGATACAGCGGCAGCGGGTAGTCCTCGATAGGGCGGCCCCCGAACAGGATGGCGCCCTCCGCCGGGCGCAGGAGCCGCGCCAGCATCTCGATGAGGACGCTCTTGCCCGCCCCGCTCGACCCCAGGATGGCGAGCTTCTCGCCCGGCTCCACCGTCATGGAGAAGCCCTTGTGCACGAACTGGCCCTGCGGGTTGACGAAGGACACGGCGCGGTACTCGATGCGCGTGGTCTCGGGGATCGCCCGGGGGCCCTCGGCCGCCCGGACGGATTCCTCCGGCGCGTCCAGGAGGGCCTGGATGCGGTCGATGATGGGCAGCGCCTGGATCAGCCGGATGACGGCGAACAGGATGGCGAACACCGTGTAGGTCGCGAACGTGACGTACATGCTGTAGGCCACGAGGGTGCCCACGGTGATCGCGGGATCGGCCCGGCAGACGAGGTAGCCGCCCACGAGGAAGGGCAGGACCGAGAGCACTCGCGAGAAGCATTCCATGAAGCCGAAGACCGAGGCGCCCAGGCGCACCGAGCGGATGTTGGCTTCCGTGAAGGCCGAGGTGGAGGCCGAGAAGCGGCGGTCCGACGCCGCGGCCTGCTGATAGAAGCGGATCTCCTTCACGCCGGACAGGAGGTCGATGATCGTGTTGTTCTGTTCGGACAGCCTCTCCCGGGCGAGCGCCGCGATGCGGGAGATGGGCTTCTGGAAGGCCGCCAGGAGCAGGGCGTAGATGGGCAGCGACAGGGCTATGAAGAGCCCCAGGCGCCATTCCCAGACGATCATGAGGAACACGACGACCAACATCACGAAGACGCCGTAGAGCCCGAGGAACACGTCATCGATGAGCAGGGCGGCGATGTACTCCGTGTCGTTGGAGATGCGCGTGAGCAGGTCGCCCGTGTCGTAGCGCGTGAAGAAGGAGGCGGGCTTGCGCATCAGCGTGGCGACCAGGCGCGTCCGCAGCTCCAGGAATATCCGGCCGCCGCCGAGGGCGATGAAGTGGGACTTGAGGAGCAGGAGCACCAGCAGGAGCGCCAGATTGACCAGTATGGCCCCGGAATAGATACAGAACAGGCGCAGGTCCCGGGCCGGAAGGGCGTGGTCCAGCAGCTTGGACAGGAAATAGGGACCCAGGTAGGTCGCGCCGGCCGAGCCCAGCCCGAACAGATATGCCGCCAGGAGGGTCTTCTTCTCCGCGCAGAGCCCGGGCTCCAAGAGGCGCCAGAGGCGCCGGAAGAGCTCCGCGATAGCCCCCAGCTGGCTGCGTTCAGGGTCGCTGGTCATGAAGAGGTTCCTCCTCGCGGCGGTTGCGGAGTTCGACCGCGGGCGGCCGGGCCGGACAGGCGACGGTGAGCGCCGCCCGGTAGCCCGGGCCGCAGCCCTCCAGGTCGCAGGTATACCACCGGCGGCCTCCGTGCACGCTGATGAAGCTCTCCCGGTCCAGGTGCGCGTCCACGAGCTTCAGGGGCAGGGAGAGCCCGGAGCCCAACGCCTTGACCACGGACTCCTTCCGCACCCAGCCGCTGAAGAAGGCCTCGGCCGGGTCGCCGCGGGAGAAGGCCTCCCTCTCCTGCGGGCCGAAGGCCTCCCCGATCATCTCCGGAGCGAACTTCCTGCCGTCCACGGCCTCGATGTCCACCCCGACGGCGACGCAGGCCACGGCGATCAAGCCCTGGTCGCCCGAAGCGCTGATGCTGAACTCCGGCCCCCCGGCCAGGCCGGGCTTGCCGCAGGCCCCCTCGCGGAAGGCGAGCTCCTGGGCCGGGATCCGCAGGCCGCCGGAGAGGATCTCCCGGAGCCGGCCGTGCATGCAGACGTAGCGGCGGCGGTCCGCGGGGAAGCGGAAGCTCGCGGCGCGCTCCCTCTCCGCGCGGGACAGCAGGGCCTCGTGGCGGAAGACGGCCGCGCTCTCCGCAGCCAAGTCCACCAGGTGCACCACGACTTCAGCGGCCTGCGTCATCCCTTCCGCCCCCTGGGCCGCGCGGGCCCCGCGCCGCCTGCGCGGCGCGGGGCCCGGTCCTGAGCCGGCCTCTAAAAGGTCCGCTCCGCGGCTAGATGCCCTTGCCCGAGATGTCCTTGAACAAAGTCACGTGGGAGGAATCCACCACGTCGGCCAGCTTCTCCATGGCGCCCATCAGGTCCTTCTTGCCGTTCATCTTCGCTTCCATGGACTCCATGGCCGAGAGGCTGTTCCACTCGGAGACCATGTGCACCGTGTGCATGGCGTCCCCGCCGCTCACCGTGGCGTAGACCTTCACCTTCGGGAAGCCCGCCGCTTGGCCGAGGCTCTTGATCTTCTTGAGGACGGGTCCGGCCTTCTTCCAGCAGCCCGCGTGGAACTTCATGGATTCGATCCGCAGTACCTTCATCTCTACCCCCTTCCGGCGCGCCGAAGCGCCTTGGATGCCTGCAGCGAAATCGTATCAAATAGCAGCCCCCGCGGTATGGGATTTCTTCCCGGACTCCCCGCTGAGCAGGATGCGCGCGATCGCCTGCAGGCCCCGGCCCGCCATCCTGCTGAGCTGGTCCCCCGGCCCC
>JAQUNT010000001.1:0-19001 GCA_028717525.1 Elusimicrobiota bacterium | reverse complement strand
CACCTCCAGCTCCCGGACAAGGGGGGACCAGCCGTTGTCCGGGGGCGGCGCGACCCCGCCCTCCGGCGCGGCCCGTTCCTCGGCCGGCTTGATGAGGGTCGCGCGGCCCCCGTAAGGCCGGGCTTGGTATCCGGCCATGGCCGCGAACTCGGCCCTCGCGACGCGCGCCAGCCGGTCGCGCTGCTGGTCGGAGAGCTCCCCCCAGAGAGCGCCGCGCGCCAGGAGGCCTTCCGCGTCCCCTCTCGCGGCCAGCTCCTTCAGGGTCCTCCGGCCCTCGCCGTCGTAGGCCACCGCGTCGATCAGGAACAGGTCCCGAACCTCCACCCCCAGCCCGCTCAGGCGCAGGGCCAGCTCGAACGCCACCAGCCCTCCGAAGGACCAGCCCCCCAGGCTGCAGGGCCCCTTCCCGCACACGGCGAGGACCTCGTCGAGGCAGGCCGCGCAGAGGTCCGGGACGCTGGCGAGCATGGGCCGAGACTCGTCGTAGAGGTTGCGGGACTCGACCGCGTAGAACGGCAGGCTGCCGGCCAGCAGGCCGGCCAGGCGGCCGTAGGCTTCCGCCCCGGCCTGTCCCGGGTGCGCCAAGACCAGGGGCGGTCCGCCCCCGCCCCGGTGGAAGGCCACCAAGGGCTGGAACGGGACCGACCGCCCCTCCTGCCGCAGGGCGCGCGCCTGCTCCGCGATGCTCCGGTTCAGGAAAGCCCAGGACACCGGGTGAGAGGTCCCGAAGAGCCGGTCGATCCGAGCCAGGAGCTTCACCGCGAGCAAGGAGTGCCCCCCGCAGAGGAAGAAGTCCTCGTCTATGGAGGCGGGGGCCACGCCTACGAGCTCCTCCCAGATCCCGCGCAGGCGCAGCTCCATGGGGTCCCGCGGCGCGCGGCCCGCCGCGGCCTCCGGGGGCGCCGCCCGCGGCTCGGGCAGCCTCCTGCGGTCCACCTTCCCTCCCGGGCTCAGGGGCCAGTCGTCCAGCCGGACCACGTGCGCCGGGACCATGTAGCCGGGCAGCCTCTCCGCGAGGAAGGCCTTGAGCTCTTCCGGGCCCGGCCCCGGGCTCCGGGACGGGGCGAAGTAGGCGGCGATGACCTGGTCCCCCGCCCCGCCCCTGTCCCAGACCCGCACGGCGGCCCGCCCCACGCCGGGATGCTCGGCCAGGCGGCTCGCGATCTCCCCGGGCTCGACCCGGAAGCCGCGGATCTGCACCTGGTCGTCGCTGCGGCCCAGGTACTCCAGCTCGCCGCTGGGCAGCCAGCGGCCCAGGTCGCCGGAGCGGTAGAGCCTCCGGCCGGGGCGGAAGGGGTCCGGGACGAAGCGGGCCGCGTCGAGCTCCGGGCGCTTGAGGTAGCCGCGCGCCAGCCCGCCGCCGCCCACGCAGATCTCGCCGGGCAGGCCGGCCGGGACCGGCCTCTGCCAGCGGTCCAGCAGATACACGGCGGTCTCGGGCAAGGGCCGGCCGATGTTGCCGACGCCGGCGGCGATGTCCGGGCCGCCGATCTCCTTGCAGGTGACGTGCACGCAGGTCTCGGTGATGCCGTACATGTTCGCCAGGCGCATGGCCGGGTAGCGCTCATGCCAGGCCCCGAGCCGGCCGTAGTCGAGGGCCTCGCCGCCGAAGACCACCCAGCGCAGGGGCAGGCCGGCGCCGCGCTCCAAGGCCGCCCGGGCCAGGCCGTAGAAGGACGACGGGACCTGGTTGAGCACGGTCACCCCCTCCTTCAGGATCAGGTCCAGCAGCAAGGCGGGGTCCCGGGCCGTCTCCGCGGGGACCACCACCAGCCGGCCGCCGAAGAGCAGGGCGCCGTACATCTCCCAGACCGAGAAGTCGAAGGCGTAGGAGTGGAACAGGGTCCAGACGTCGTCCGCGCCGAAGTCGAAGGGCAGCCGTTCGTTCTTGAGCAGCCGGACCACGCTGCGATGCTCCATCAAGACCCCCTTGGGGCGGCCGGTGGAGCCCGAGGTGTAGATGCAGTAGGCGAGGTCCTCCGGGGAGCCGGCCGGCAAGGCCGCGGCCTCGCCGCGGTCCGCGTCGAGCAGGACCTCGGCCGGCAGCGCCCGGCGCACCTTGCGGCGCAGCTCGGTCGTGCTCACCAGCGCGGCCGCCCCGGAGTCCGCGAGCATGAAGTCGATCCTCTCCTCGGGCAGCGCGGCGTCGATGGGCAGGTAAGCCCCGCCGGCCTTGAGCACGGCGAGCATGGCCGCGACCGCGTCCGGAGAGCGCTCCAGGAGGAGGGCCACCAAGGTGTCCGGCCCCACGCCCAGGCGCCTGAGCCGGCCGGCCAGGCGGTCGGACCTCTCGTCGAGGCCGCGGTACGAGAGCCGCTCTCCCCCGCAGACCACCGCGGTCCGGTCCGGGGTGCGGGCCGCCTGCCTACGGAAAAGGCCGTGCAGGGTCTCGCGCTCCGGGAAGGCGGCGGCCGGGCCGTCCCACAGGGCGGCCTGCCGCTCCTGCTCCGCCGGGGAGAGCCAGGAGACCTCCCGCGCCGGCACGTCCGGACGCGCCAGGAGGTTGGCCAGGACCGCCTGGAAGCGCTCCATCATGTCCGATACGGCGCCCGGATCGTAGATGTCCGAGTTGAAGACCAGGGTCCCGCGCAGGCGGCCCGCGCTCCGGAGCATGAGGAGGTTGAGGTCGTATTTCCCCAGGCCTTGGTTGGTCTCCCAGACCCGCGCCGCGGCGGTCCCGAAACCCGGCCAGGGCTCCGCCTCCAGGCGCAGGTCGAAGAGCACGTCGAAGAGCGCGGTGCGGCTCATGTCCACCGGGGGCTTGAGCTCCGCGACGAGCAGGTCGAAGGGCAGGGCGGCCCCGGCGCGGGCCTCGGCCGTCGCCGCCGCCACGGAGCCCAGGAAGGCGCGGAAGCTGCGGCCGCTGTCCAGCCGGGCCCGTATGGGGAGCAGGTTCGCGAATGGCCCCACCGCATCGCGGGCGCCTTCCGGCCGCCCCTCGCCGAGGATGCCCACGATGAGCTCCTCCTGCCCGGAGCAGCACAGCAAGGACGCCATGAAACCCGAGAGCAGCAGGTCGAAGAGGCCGATCCCCTCGCGCCGGGCGAAGCCCTCCGCCCGCCCGGTCAGGTCCGCGGGAAGCTCGAACTCGCAGGTCCCCGCGGTGTAGGTGTGAATGGCGGGCCGAGGCCGGCTCTCCGGTAGGCGGAGCACGGGTAGCTCGCCCTTGAGCCTCCACTTCCAGTCGCAGAGCAGGGGCTGCCAGGCGCTGGCGGGCACGCTCCTCTGCCAGGAGCTGAACGCTCCGTAGGGCAGGTCTTCCGGCGCGCCGGCGCCGGAGGCCAGCTCCCGGGCCACGAGGTCCAAGGACCGCCGGTCCGCCAGGATGTGATGCACCGCCGCCACGAAGAGGCTCTTGTCCCCGTCCCCGCGCAGCAGGGCGGCGCGCAGCCGGGGCTCCTCCTCCGGGCCGAAGGGACGCCCCGCGAACTCCAGGGCCTTCTGCCGCAGCAGGGCCGGGCCGGCCCCGGGAAGAGCCAGGACCTGCAGCCTGGGCTGGAAGCCGTCAGCCGCCTCCTGCCAGGCCTCCTCCCCGGAGGTCCTGATGGCGGTGCGCAGGGCCTCGTGCCGGCCCACGACCTGCCGGAGGCGGCGCTCCAGGGCCGCCGCGTCGACAGGCCCGTCGAGCTCGATGAGCAGGGGCAGGTTGTGGTAGACAGGCTTGCCCTCATACACGTTCTTCTCTTCGAAGCGGTCGATAAAGCAGAGCCTTTCCTGATGGAAGGAGAGGCGCAGCCGGCCGGCTTGCGCAGCCAGCGGCAGGGGAGGCTGCGGCGCCTGCCGCCCGCCGCGGAAGGAGAGCGCGGAAAGGGGCGCGTCGCCGCCGCGCGACGCCGTGGCCGCGATATCCTGGAGCCGGCCGGCCAGGGCCGCGATGGTCGCCTCGTCGAAGAGCTCCTCGTCGTAGACGAACGCGAGCCGCAAGGCCCCGTCGTCCTCCCAGGCGTAGAGGTCGAGGTCGGAGCGCACCCCGCCCGGCGGCAGTCCCAGCGGGCTGACCTGCAGGCCGTCCAGCCTGAGGCAGGCCTCGGGCGCGTTCTGGAAGACGAGCAGGGCCGACAGCAGTGGGCTGCTCCCCATGCCGCGCTCCGGCCGCAGCTCCGCGACCAGCTTCTCGAACGGCAGGTCCTGGCGGGCATAGGCCTCCAGGGCGGTCCTCTTCACCCGCTCCAGGAGCCTGCGGAAGGACGGGTCCCGCCCGAGGTCCACGCGCAGGAGCACGGTGTTCACGAAGAAGCCCACGACGCCTTCCAGGGACGGCTCGTCCCGGCCGGCCAGGACCGTTCCCACCAGCACATCCTCCTCCCCGGCGCACCCGCCGAGCAGGATGGAGAAGAGCGCGAGCACGGCCATGTAGAGCGTGCCGCCCGTCTCCCGGGCCGCCCTCTTGAGCTCCGCAGCGACCTCCCCGCCCAGGCTGAACTCCAGCTGCCGGCCCCGGCGCCAGGCCCGCTCCCGGCGCGGCCGCGCCGCGGGGAGTTCCAGCCGCGGCGCGCCCGCCAGCCGCTCCCTCCAATGGTCGAGCAGGGCCTGGAGGGTCTCCCCCCGGAGCCAGCCCCTCTGCCAGACGGCGAAGTCCGCGTATCTCGCCGGCAGCGGGGCCAGCTCCGCGTCCCGGCCCCTGGAGAAGGCGGCGTAGCACCGGGACAGCTCCTCGAACAGGATGGCCGCGGACCAGGCGTCGCCCGTGATATGGTGCTGGTCCAGCAGGAGCACGTGCTCGTCCGGGCCCGTCTTGAGCAGGCAGGCCTTGAAGAGCGGGCCCTTCTGCAGGTCGAAGGGGGTGCGCAGCAGGCTCTCCAGGACCCCGGCAGCCTCCCCGGCCGATGCCGCGCGGAGCTCCAGCGCGGCGGGAGAGGCGGCCAGGACCTCCTGGCGCGGCTCGCCGTCGCGCTCCGGGAACACGGTCCTGAGGCTCTCGTGGCGCGACACGAGCAGGTCGAGGCTCCTGCGCAGGGCCATGACGTCCAGCGGCCCCTTGAGGCGGAACGCGGCCGGCATGTGGTAGCAGCCTCCCCCTCCGGCCTCGAGGCGCTCGAGGAACCAGAGCCTCTCCTGGGCGAAGGACAGGGGGAATGGGCCGGGCCCGCCCGTCCGCACCAAGGGCGGCCTGGCCGGGGACCGGTCCGCAAGCCGCTCCCGGACGAATGCCGCGAGCTCCGCGACGCGGGGATGCTCGAAGACGGCCTTCACCGGGCAGTCGACTCCGAAGGCCTGGCCGACCCGGGAAGCCGCGCGCGTGGCGGAGAGGCTGTGCCCGCCGAGCGCGAAGAAATCGTCCCTGACGCCCACCCGGTCCAGCCGCAGCACCTCCGCGAAGGTGTCCGCCAGCATCCTCTCCAGCTCGTCGCGCGGGGCCGTCCCGCCCCCGGCCCGCGGCAGGGGCCGGCGGCCGAGCCGGGCCAGGGCGCGGCGGTCCGGCTTGCCGCTGGGGGTCGCGGGCAGGGCGTCGAGCTCGACGAACAGGGAGGGGACCATGTAATCGGGCAGCCGGCTGGAAAGGAACCGGCGCAGTTCCTCGGCCGGGATGGACCGCCTGAGGAAGCGCTCCAGCGGCCGGTTGGAGAGCTCCGCTGGACGGCCAGCGATCGGGCTGCGCGCCGCGGGGGGCAGGCCCTTCTTAAGGTAGTAGAGGTCCCAGCGGGCGGGGTCTGCGCCCAGGCTGAGCCGCGGGAAGAACCGGTACCCGCGCCGCGCTGCCAGAGCGGCCAGCTCGGACAACGGGAGGAAGCCCTGCGCCTGCGCCTCCAGCCGCTCCTTCTCCCCGCCGAGCTCGCCCCCTTGGGCGAGCCTGCGGGTCAGGCCTTGAGCGGCCCAGACCCTCCGGTCCGGGTAGCCTCTCACCAGGACCGCGCCGCCGCACGAGGCCAGCAGGCCGTCCAGGTCCAGGCCGGGCCGCCAGGGGACCTCGGCCGGAGCGGTGCGGGGGCCGCCGGCCCCCGCACCGCCCACGCGCAGGACCGCGTCGAATCGGTAGCGGTTCATCTCGTTGGGGAAGGCCCCCAGCTTGGGCATCAGGCGCACGTCCGAGACGCGGGGATGCCGCGCGGCGAAATCCAGGAAATAGTGTGGCGAGACCAGAAGCTCCTTCTCCGGCAGCGCCGCGCCGCCCCTGGCCAGAGCCACCTCCAGACGGAAGGCGTCCTGCAGGCGCAGGTCGCGGACATCCCCGATGAAGATGTTCCCCTTCGGGGCCGCGGCCAGGGCCAGCTCCAGGACCCGCTCCAGGTAGCCGAGCTCCGGGAAGTACTGGATGACCGAGTTCAGCACGACCGTGTCCACGCTGCCGGGCTCCGCGAGGCCGCCGAGGGAGTCCGCGCGCTCCAGGACCACCTCCGCGCCCGGGATGGGACTCTGCGCGAGCCGCCGGCGCAGCCTGGCCACCGCCGGGGCGGAGAAGTCCAGGCCCAGGTATCGGCGGCAATGGGGCGCCACCTCCCTCAGGATGAGGCCCGTGCCGCAGCCGACCTCGAGCACGGAGCCGGGCCGCAGCTCCAGGATCCGGGCCGCCGCTCCCGCCACCCATTCGCGCATCTGCTCCTCGGGGATGGGTGAGCCGTCGAAGGAGCTGTTCCAGCCCGTGGTGTCGAAGGCCTCCCCGTCCCGGCCCTGCGGGGCGCGGGAGAAGAGCTCGTCGTAGACCTCGGCCCAGGCCGCGACCGCGCCTTGGGCCGCTTCCGGGCCGCCCCCGGACTGGGCCGGCACGAAGTAGGCCGCCAGGGAGCGGTCGTCCTCTTCGCCGGAGAGGACCACGGCGCAGGCGGAGACGGCCGGGTGGCGGGCCAGGGCCAGCTCGATCTCCTCCGGCTCCACCCGAAAGCCGCGGACCTTGGCTTGGAAGTCGCTCCGGCCCAGGAACTCCAGCTCGCCCGCCTCGTTCCAGCGCGCCAGGTCCCCGGTCCTGTAGAGACGGCCGCAGCCGCGCCGCCTCTCGGCCGGCGGGGCGAAGGGGTCGTCCGCGAAGCGCTGCGCGCCGGCCTCGGGCCGGCCGAGGTAGCCCGGGGACACCCCGATGCCGCCGATGCAGAGCTCTCCCGGCACCCCGGGAGGCAGCACCTGCCCGCCGCCGCCGAGCACGTAGAGCCTGCGGGCACCCAGGGGCCGCCCGATCGGGACCACGGCCGGCCGCCCGCGGAGCTCGCAGGTCGCGGCCGTGATGGTCGTCTCCGTGGGACCGTAGGCGTTGAGGAAGCGGTGGGCCGGCAGGGGCAGCCCCTGCCAGAGCGCGACGCTGTCCGGGTCCAGGACGTCCCCGCCCACGATGAGCAGCCTCAACCTGCAGGCGCGCAGCCCCTCCGGGTCCGCGGACCAGGCCTTGGCCACCTCCCGGAAGTAGCCGGTGGGCAGGTTCATCACGGTCACGCCTTGGGACAGCAGCGCGTCCTTGAGCTCCGCCGGGGTCCAAAGCGCCTCCCCGCGCATGACCAGCCTGGCCCCGGCGGCCCAGGCGGCGAAGAGCTGCTCGTAGGCCGCGTCGAACGAGAGCGCGGAGAACTGGAGCACCGCGTCCTCGGCCGTGATCCCGTAGTGCCGCACCGCGGCCGCCACATGGTCCGAGAGGTTCCGTCCCGTGATCCGGACCCCCTTGGGCGCGCCCGTGGAGCCCGAGGTGAAGATCACATAGGCGGCATCCCCGGGGCGGGCCGGGCAGCGGGACGGCGCCGCCGCCCTGTCGCCGGGCTCGTCGCAGCAGAGCAGGCGCCCTCCGGGCCACAGCGCGCGCAGGCGCGGCAGGCAGCCCGCCTGCGTCGTTATGGCGGTTGGGCCCGCGTCCGCGATCAGCGCGCGCAGGCGCGCGTCCGGCCAGGCCGGGTCCAGGGGGACGCAGCCCGCGCCCGAGCGCATGATCCCGAGCACGGCCGCGGCGGCCGCAGGGCCGCGGTCCAGCAGGAAGCCGGCCAGCCGGCCCGGTCTGCAGCCGGCCTCGGCCAAGGCCGCCGCGATGCCGCCCGAGAGCCGGTCCAGATCCCCGTAGCTCAGGCTCCGCCCGCCGCAGACCAAAGCCGTGCGGCCGGGGTCCGCCCGCGCCTGCCTCGCGAAGAGCTCGAACGGCAGGGGCCCCTCAGGCGGGAGCCTTCTCTGCGCCCCGCTCCAGCGGCGCAGGACCAGCTCCCGCTCCGCATCAGGCATGATCCGGGCGCGGCCCAGACGCGAGCCGGGGTTGCGCACCAGCCACTCGGCCGCGGTGCGCAGGTGGCCGAGCAGGCGCCGGATGGACTGGGGCGCGAACGAGCCGGCGTCGAAGGCGGCCTTGAGCGAGAGCCGGGGTCCGGGAGCGGCCATCAGGCCCAGGGGGTAGTTGGTCTTCTCGACCGCGCGGAAATCGCGCAGGCGCAGCCCGCCCGGCCCGGCGCGCGCCGGTTCGCCGGCCGGGTAGTTCTCGAACACGTATTCGCTCAAGAAGAGGGGGGTGTTGGGCGGCACCCCGCTGAAGCGCTGCAGGTCCGCCAGGCTGCCGTAGCTGTGCGCGCCGACCTCGCGCATCAGTTCATGCATGCGCGCCACGGCCTCCCCGGCGCGGGCCCCCGGGTCCAGGACGAAGCGCACGGGCACCGCGTTGACGAACAGGCCGACCATCCGGTCCACGCCGGCCAGCTCGGCGGGACGGCCGGACACGTTCACCCCGAGCACCACCTCCCTGCGGCCGCTGTAGGCGCCGAGCACCAGGGCCCAGGCGGTCTGCAGCACGGAGTTCACGGTCAGGCGGCGCTCCCGGGCGAAGCCGGAGATCCTGCGGGTCAGGGCCGCGCTGAAGCGCAGGGACTCCTCGGCGCAGTCGGAGATGGGGCGCAGCGTGCCCAGCGGCCGCGTGTTGATGCCCAAAGGGGTGGGCTCGCCCACTCCGGAGAGCTGGGACCTCCAGAACGCCTCGTCCGCGGCCCGGTCGCGGCCCTCCAGCCAGGCGACGTAGTCCGCGAACGGCCGCGGCGAGGGCAGCGTCAGAGCCCGGCCCTTGACCAGGGCCGCGTAGCGGCGCCGGAACTCGTCGAGCAGCAGAGACAGGCACCAGCCGTCCATGAGCACGTGGTGGAAGCACCAGATGAAGCGGTAGCGCTGCGCGCCCGTCCTGATGAGGTGGAAGCGGCACAGCCCCGCCTGCCGCAGGTCGAAGCCCTCCTGCCGGTCCCGCCTCAGGTAATCGGCGACCCTCTCGTCGCGCCGAGCCTCGGGCACTCCCCGCCAATCCAGCTCCCGCCAGTCCAGCCGCGGGTCCCGCCGGACGACCTGGAGCGGCCGCTCCAGCCCCGCGCTGAAGAAGGCCGTGCGCAGCACGGCGTGGCGCCGCAGGATCTGGGCCCAGGCCTCCTTGAGGGCAGCGGGGTCCCAGGGGCCCTCCAAAGTCCAGCAGAGCTGCTCGATGTACTGGTCCGAGTCCGGGGCGTAGAGGGCGTGGAACAGCAGGCCCTCCTGCATCGGGCTCAAGGGGTAGATGGACTCGGTCGGCTCCCCGGCGGTCAGAGACTCCACCGCCGCCTGGCTCAGCCGCGCCAGCGGGAAGTCGCAGGGGGTGTGCCCGCCGGAGCCGGGCTGGAGGCAGTGGCTGATGAGCCGGGAGAGACTCTCGCGGAACGCGGCGGCCAGGCGCTCGGCGGTCTCGCGGTGGCGCGCGGCGAATGCGGCCCGGAGCCGGCCCCCCGCGACCCAGGCGTCGATCTCCAGGGCATGGGGCGCGGGATTCTCAAGGGCGCTGGCCGGACCCGCGGCCTGCGGGTCGAGCCTGCCGGCCAGAGGCCCGCGCAGCTCCGGCTCCAGCCGGCCCAGGTAGTTGAACGCGATCTCCGGCTGCGGCCGCTCGGCCAGCAGCCGGGCCCTGGGGTCCTCTGAGAGATACCGCAAGACCCCGTAGCCCAGCCCGTGGTCCGGCACGGAGCGCAGGGTCTCCTTGACCGCCTTGATGAGCGCGGCGTCGGAGTCCTGGGCCGCCGGCGCCCTCAGGAGCACGGGATAGAGGCTGGTGAACCAGCCCACGGCGGCCGCGGCGTCGGCCGCCGGATCTATGCTCTCACGGCCGTGGCCTTCCAGGTGGACGAAGAGCTCCCGGCTCCCGGTGACCCTCTGCCAGGCCGCCAGCAGGGCGCTCAGCAGCAGGTCCTGGGCCGAGGCGTGATAGGCAACGGGCGCCTCGGCCAGGAGCTGCGCGGTCTGGACCTCGCCTAGCTCGACCTCGGTCCGGGAGGGACCTCCCCCTGCGTCCCATGCCGCGGCTGCGGGGCCCGCCTGCATGCCCAGCCAGAGGTCCCACTGCGCTTGGGCCGGCCCGTCGCGGTAGCGCTGCAGGGCCTCGCCCCACTGCTGGAAGGAGCAGGAGCGTCGGCCCGGCACCGGCGGGCGCCTGCCGGAGGCCAGGGCCTCGTAGACGCGCGCGAAATCGTCGAGCAGGATCCGCCAGGAGACAGCGTCAACGGCCAAGTGATGGATCGCGATGAACAGCCTCTGCCTGGGGTCCGGTAGGCCCCGGAACAGGCCCAGGGCCAGAAGGGGGCCTTCCCTAATGTCGAGGCTGCCCTGGAGCTTGCCGCATTCGGCGTCCAGGTCCCCGGCCCGGCCGGAGAGGTCCCTCTCGACCACGGAGACCGGCCCGGGGCTGGGTCCGTAGGATTGCCGCCAGCGGCCGGCCTCGTCCCTGTGGAAGCGCAGACGCAGGGAGTCGTGCCTCTGCGCCAGCCTGCGGGCGGCTTCGCCGGCCAGCCGCGCGTCGAGAGCATGCTCGAGGCATAGCAGCACAGCTTGGTTGAAATGGTGCGGCTTGGGCAGCCCCAGCTCGAAGAACCAGCGCTGTATGGGGGTCAGGGACGCCTCGCCGCAGGCCCTCTTCCGGACGGCCGGGGCCTGGGCGCGGCCGGCCTGGGCCGCCAGAGCCGCGATGGTCGGGTGGGTGAAGAGGTCCTTGGGGTCCAGGGCCAGGCCGGCTTCCCTGGCCCGGGATACCACCTGGATGCTCATGATGGAGTCTCCGCCCAGCGCGAAGAAGTCCTGGTCCGCGCCCACGCTGTCGAGACGGAGCACCTGTCTCCAGATGCCGGCCAGCCGCCTCTCCAGGGCGGTGCCGGGAGCCCGGCCCTCCGCGGCCGGCTCCGCCGGCTCCCGGCTCGCCAAGGCCTGGCGGTCGAGCTTCCCGGAAGGGGTCAGGGGCAAGGCGTCCAGGCGCGGGAGCACGGACGGGACCGCGTGCGCGGGCAGCCTCGCGGCGAGGAACTCCTTCAGTTCCGCAGACAGCGTCTCTCCCCTGCCTTCGGACGGGACCCAGTAGGCGGCCAGACGGCCCCCGGCCAGGACGGCCGCGCAGGAGGCCACCGCAGGATGGGCTCGGAGCGCGGCCTCGACCTCGCCGGGCTCCACCCGGAACCCGCGCACCTTGAGCTGCCCGTCCCTGTGGCCCAGGAACTCCAGCTCGCCTCCGGCCAGCCAGCGCGCCCGGTCCCCGGTCCGGTAGAGCCGGCCCGCGCCGCCGGGGCCGCTCAGGAAGCAGCTCCTCTCCAGGTCCGGCCGCTTGTGGTAGCCGCGCGCCAGCCCGGCTCCAGCCAGGCAGAGCTCGCCGGGCACGCCCAAGGGGCTCAGCCGCAGGTCCTGGTCCAGGACGTAGGCCCGGACGTTGCGCATGGGACGGCCGATGTTCGCGGGCCGCACGCCCTCGCGCCACACCTTCATGCTGGAGCAGACCGTGGCCTCGGTCGGGCCGTAGGCGTTGATCAAGGTCCGGCCCTTCCCCCAGCGCCGCAGGGCGCCCTCGTCGCACAGGTCGCCCGCCACGACCAGAGTCCGCAGGCGCGGCAGGCGCCGCCGCGGCAGCGCGCCGAGCAGGGCGGGAGGCAGGGTCGCCACGGTCACGCCGCGGCGCTCCAGCCGGTCCAGCAGGAGGTCCGGGTCCTTCTTGGCTTCGTCGTCGATCAAGTGCAGCTGGGCCCCGGACAGGAGGGCGGTGAAGATCTCCGAGACCGAGGCGTCGAAGCTCAGGGGCGCGAACTGGAGCACGCGGCTGGAGCGATCTATGCCGAAGGCCTCGCGCTGGCCCGCGGCCAGGTTGGCCACCCCGCGGTGCTCGACCAGAACGCCCTTGGGCTCTCCCGTGGAGCCCGAGGTGTACATGAGGTAGGCCAGGGACCGGGGTCCGGGCCGCGCGCGACGCAGCGCCGCCGCGTCCTGCGGGGCCGCGTCCCCCTCCACCAGGACCACCGGGACCGGACCGAGGCCGCCGGCTCCCACGCCGGGATGGGCGAGCACCGCGGCCGCCCCGCTGTCCTTGAGCATGAAGGCCAGCCGCTCCGCTGGATAATCCAGGTCCAAGGGCAGATAAGCGCAGCCGGCTTTGAGGATGCCCAGCAGGCAGGCCAAGGTCTCCGGGCCGGGCGCAGCGGGCAGGCCCACGATGGCGCCCGGCCCGCCCAGGGCCTGGAGCAGGCGCGCCGCCGCGGCGTCCGAGGCTCGGTCGAGCTCTGCGTAGGAGAGGGTCCCGCGCTCGGACACCAGAGCCGCGCTCCGCGGAGTCTTGCCGGCCTGCTCCCGGAAGAGGTCGGGCAAGGACCGGGCCGGCAGCGGCGCCGCGGTCCTGTTGCCGCCGCGCAGCACGGCCTCGCGCTCCTGCCGCTCGAGGATCTCGATGTCCCGGAGCCGCGTCTGCGGCCTGCGGCAGCCGGCCTCGAGCACCCTCTGCAGGAAGCCGGCCAGGCGGGAGGCGGTCTCCGGCGAGAAGAGGTCGCTGTGGTACTCGAATTCGCCCGCGAAGGACCGCCCCTCATCCGCCATCTCCAAGGTCAGGTCGAACTTGGCCGTGGGATACGGGATCCGAATCTCGGAGACCTGGCATCCCGGCAGGCGCAAGGCGCCGCCCTCGCCCGCCTGCCGCAGCACGAAGAAGACGTCGCAGAGGGGCGAGCGCGACGGGTCCCGCCCAGCGCGCAGGCGATCCACCAGCCTCCCGAAGGGATAGTCCGGATGCGCGTAGGCCTCGAGGCAGGTGCGCCGGACCTCGCGCAGGGCCTGCCGGAACTGCAGCTCGCCGACCAAGGCGGTGCGCAGGACCACCGTGTTCACGAAGAAGCCCACGGTGCTCTCCAGGCCGGCCAGGCCCCGGCCCGCCAGGGGCGTGCCCACCGCGACATCGTCGCTGGAGCAGAGCCGCCGCAGCAGGACCTGGAACGCGGTCAGCAGCACCATGAAGGCGGTCGCGTCCTCCTCCGCGGCCAGCTTCCGGACCCCGGCCGCTGCGCGCGGTCCGATCCTGAAGCCGTGCCGCCCGCCCCGGAGGGTCTTCAGCGCCAAACGGCCGCGGTCGAGCGGGAGCTCGAGCGCTTCGAGACCCCGGAGCTTGCCGAGCCAGTACTGCTCCTGCGGCAGCAGCCTCGCTTCCCAGGCCCGGCTCCGCTGCCAGAGCGCGTAGTCCGCGTACTGCAGGGGCGGCTCGGGGATGCGCCCCTCCCGGCCCGCGGCCAGGGCCGCATAGTCGCGGCTCAGCTCGTCGAGGATGATCTCCGTGGACCGGCCGTCGCTCACGATATGGTGCTGGCACAGGCAGAGCACGTGCTCCTCGGGGCCCAGGCGCAGCAGCCTCAGGCGCGACAAAGGCCCCTGCTCCAGGTCGAAAGGGCGCCGCGCCTCCGCGGCGAGCAGGCTCTCCAGACGCCCCTGCGCCGCGGGCTCGGCGCGCAGGCTACAGGCCGAGGGCTCCCTGACGACCTGGTAGGGCGAGCCGCGCGCGCTGCGGAACACCGTTCTGAGGCTCTCGTGGCGCAGGAGCAGGTTGCCCCAGGCCCTGGCCAGCAGAGGCGCGCTCAGCTCTCCCGCGATCCGATAGGCCGAGGGCATGTGGTAGGCGCTGCCACCGGGCCCGCCGTACCGGTCCAGGAACCAGAGCCGTTCCTGCTCGTCGGAGAGCCGGATCCGCCTCGGCCGCAGCAGGGCGAGCAGGGCCGGCTTGCGATCGCGGACCTGCGCCCTGAGCTCCTCAGTCAGAGCCGCTCCGCCCGGGAGCACGCACCTCAGCCTGTGCCCTGCGGGCCGCAGGACGCAGCCGAGGGACTCCAGGTGGTCCAGGAGGCCCTGGTCGGAGAGCCGCGCGGCGTTCAAAAGTCCTCCGCTGAGATCCCGCCGCCCGAGGCGGACGGGGCTTGGCGCAGCAGCTCGGCCAGGCGCCTGACCGTAGGGCGCGCGAAGACGGCGCTCACCGGCAGGTCGGTCCGGAGCTCGCGGTTGATCCTGGTCATCAGCCGTGCCGCCAGCAGGGAATGACCTCCCAGGCGGAAGAAGTCGTCCTCCGCGGACAATCGGTCCCGGCCCAGGACCTCCTGGAAGATGCCGGCCAAAGCCGTCTCCAGCTCGTCCCGGGGAGCTGCGCGGCCGCCGCGACGCGTCGGAGCCGCGTCCGCCTCGGGCAGGGCGCCCCGGTCGAGCTTGCCCGACGGGCCGGTGGGCAGTCTGTCGAGGGGCATGAAGACCGAGGGCAACATGGGATCGGGCAACGAGCGCGCCAGGAAGGCCCTGAGGTCCTCGCTCGACGGCGGCGGAGCGGAGGCCTGGCGGGTGTAGTAGGCGGCCAAGGTCCGGCCCTCGCCCTGGCCCCGGGCCACCACCACGCAGCGGCCTACTGCGGGATGCCTGGCCAAAGCGGCCTCGACCTCCCCGGGCTCGACCCTGAAGCCGCGGACCTTGAGCTGGAGGTCCTCCCTCCCCAGGTACTCGATCTCCCCGTCCTCGAGCCAGCGCGCCCGGTCCCCGGTCTTGTAGAGGCGCGGCTCCTCGCCCCCCCGCGCGAAGGGGTCCGGGACGAACCTCTCGGCGGTCAATTCCGGCCTGTGCAGATAGCCGCGGGCCAGGCCCGCGCCCCCGATGCAGAGCTGCCCGGGCACGCCGGGCGGCACCGGCCTCAGGTCCTGGTCCAGCACGTACAGCCTGGCCCGGGCCGCCGGCCGGCCGATGGGCACCACGGGCAGGCCCTCCTCGCCGGAGCACCGGTGGAAGCTGCTGTAGACCGCGGCCTCGGTCGGCCCGTAGATGTTGTCGAGCCGGGCCGGGCAGAGCCTCAAGAAGCGCCGGGCCAGTTCCACGGGCAGGGCTTCCCCGGCCGCGTGCGCGTAGCGCAGGCTGCGCAGGCTCTGCGGCCCGGCGGCCTCGGCGGCGTCCAGCAGCACGCTCATAAAGGAAGGGACGAACCCGACCGCGGTCACCCGCTCTGCGCGGATGGTCCTCAGCACGCCGGCCGGGTCCTTGGCCGCGCCCGGCTCCGCCAGGACCAGGCGGGCGCCCGAGCACAGGGGCCAGAGCATCTCCGCCACGGACACGTCGAAGGTCAGGGCGGTGAGCTGCAGGGCCGCGTCTCCCGGGCCCAGCGGGTATTCGCGCTTCATCCAGGCGATCAGCTCCGCGGCGGAGCGGTGCTCCACGGCCACCCCCTTGGGCGTCCCGGTGGAGCCTGAGGTGTAGATGACGTAGGCCAGGCTCCCGGGCCCGGGCCCGCGGCCGGGCCTGCGGCCCGGGGCCCGGCCGCCAGCCCCGGCCTCCTCCAGGCCCAGGATCCGTACGCCGGTTCCGGCGAGCGCGCCGGCCAGCCTCCCTGGCCAGGGCTCCTGGGCGAGCACCGCGGCCAGGCGCGCGTCCTCGGCCAGCAGGCGCGTGCGCGCATCGGGATGCTCGGGGTCGAGCGGAAGGTAGGCGGCTCCGGCCTTGAGCGCGCCCAGGACGGCCGCCACGGTCTCCACGCTCCTCCGGGCGTAGAGGCCCACGATGGTCTCCGGCGCGAGGCGGGCCGCGAAGGCGTCCGAACAACGGTCGAGCTCGCTGTAGGTCAGAGACCTCCCCCGGAAGGAGAGGGCGGGCTCGGGCCCGTGCGCCTGCACCGCCGCCGCGAAGAGCTCGGCCACGGTCCGCAGCCCCGGCCGCAGGGCCTGGCCGCGGGTCCAGCGGCCGAGCACCAAGGCCCGCTCCGGCCCGGTCATGATCTCGGCCTCGTCCAGAGGCTCCCCCGGATGCGCGAGGATCCACTCCACGGCGTTCTCCAGGCCGGCGGCCAGGCGCGCGACGCTCTCCGGGGTGAAGACCTGGGCGTCGAATGACATCTTCACGGAGAGCCGCTCCCCGGGGACCACCACCGCGGTCAGGGGGTAGTTGGTCTTCTCCCGGAACTCGACGTCCCGGACCAGCCGCGCCTGCGGCCGCGAGGCCAGAGGGTGGTTCTCGAAGACGAACAGGCTGTAGAAGAGCGGGGTGCCGAAGGGCACCGCGCCGCAGCCTTGGATCTCCGTCAGGGACAGGAAGCCGTGCTCGTTGACCTCCTGGACCATCCCGTGCAGCCGCCGCAGCTGGGACGCGGCCGAGGCCCCCGCCTCCAGGGCGAAGGGGAGCGGCACCGTGTTGATCAGCAGGCCCACCATGCGCTCCACGCCCGCGACCGGGGCGGCCCGGCCGGAGATGGTCATCCCCATCACCACCTCGTCGCGGCCGCTGAAGCGGCAGAGCACGAGCGCCCAGGCCAGCTGCAGCAGAGAGTTCAAGGTGACGCGCTGCTCCCGGACGAACCGGAGGCACCGCTCCGTGCGGGCCGCGGAGAAGACGCGGACGTGCTCCCCCAGGCTCGCCGCGGGCTCGCGCACGTCGAGCCGGGCGCCGGTCCGGCAGAAGGCCAGGGGCGTCGGCCCCTCCACCCCGGCCATCCGCCGGCGCCAGAAGTCCAGCGCCTCCGCCTTGTCCCGCGCGGCAGCCCAGCGCACATACTCCGCGAAGGGCGACGGGAGCGGCAGCCGCGCCGGCCGGCCCGCGCGGCGCGCCGCGTAGAGCTCCTCGAGCTCGTCGGCCAGCAAGGCCAGGCTCCAGCCGTCGAGCAGGAGGTGGTGGTGGGTCCAGAGGCAGCGGTACTCCCGCTCGCCGGTGCGCGCCAGGAAGAGCCGGTTCAGGCCCGGCCGCGCGAAGACGAAGCCCCGGGTCCGGTCGGCCGCGACGTGCTCCTCCCACCGGCGCTCGAGCGCGTCCGCGCTCAGCCCGCGCCAATCCTGCTCGCGCCAGCCGGCCTCCGCCTCCGAGCACACGACCTGCGCCGGCTCGCCGCGCTCGTCCCAGACGAAGGCGGTGCGCAGGACCGCGTGGCGTTGGACCAGTTCCTTCCAGGCGGCCTTGAGCGCGCCGCAGTCCAGGGCCTCGCGGCAGCGCCAGATGACCTGCTCGACGTACTGGTCGGAGCGCGGGGCGTAGCGGCTGTGGAAGAGCAGACCCTTCTGCAGGGGGGCCAGGCCGTAGCGCGCCTCGACCTCCCCCGCCCCGCGGCCGGCGGCCAGGAACTCGGCGAGGGCCTCCCGGTATAGGCGCCGCAGCCGGGCGGCGGTCCGGGGGGCGAAGTGCCGCGCGCTCAGCGCGAGCTCCACCTCGAGCCCGCCGCCGGAAACCCAGGCCCAGCAGTCGACCAGGTGCGGCCTGCGGTTCTCCGGCGCGCACAGCCCCGGCGCCGGCTCCAGACGGGCCGCCAGGGCCCGGTCCAGGCCGCCGAAGGAGTCCACCTTCCCCAGATAGTTGAAGCAGACCGCGGCGGTGTCCTGCTCGGCCAGCCTGCCGCTGCGCGGGTCGCCGCTCAGATAGCGCAGCGCCCCGTAGCCCAGCCCGCGGTCCGGCACCTTCCGGAGCTGGTCCTTGACGCACCGGACGAGCTCGCCGGGGTCCTGCCCCCGCGGCAGGCGCAGGCAGACCGGATACAGGCTGGTGAACCAGCCCACGGTCCGGGACACGTCGCCCTCCGGCCCTATCTCCTCGCGGCCGTGCCCCTCCAGGTGCAGGAGCAGCCCCGCGACGGTCCAGAGCCTGCGCAAAGCCAGCAGCAGGGCGGCCAGCAGCACGTCCTCCGCGTTGACGCCCCAGCCCGCTACGCCGCGGGTCAGGAGCTGCTCGGTGTCGGCCGGCCCCAGGGCGATCCGGGAGACCAGGCTCTCCCCGAACACCGGCTCGCCCCTCCGGAAGTCGACGGGCACGCTGGGGCCCGCGGCCCGGACCGACAGCCAGTAGTCCCACTGCCCTGCCGCGGCCCCGTCACGGGCGTAGCTCATGAGCCGCCGGCCCCAGGCCTGGAACGGATCGCTCGGGCTGGGCAGGCGGATCGGCTCGCCGGCCTCCGCCTGCCGGTAGGCCAGCTCCAGGTCCTCGAGGATGATGCGCCAGGAGACCCCGTCCACCACCAGATGATGGGCGGCCAGGAGCAGGCGCTCCCGGTCCTGAGGGCCGCGCAGGACGCAGGCCGCGAAGACCGGACCTTTGGCGATGTCGAACCTGGCCTGCTCCCTGCGGCAGGCCTCCGCGAGGTCCCGCTCCCGGGCCACGAGGGCCTGCCGAAGATCCGGGGCATCGGCCCGGGCGGCGTAGCGCTGCTCCCAGCCCCGCGCGCCGCGGCATCGGAAACGCAGGCGCAGCGCGTCGTGCTGGCGCGCCACGGTCTCCAGGGCCAGCCTCAAGGCCGGCAGGTCCAGGGGGCGGGAGGGATGGAGGATGAAAGCCTGGTTGAAGTGCCCCGGCCTCTCCAATTCCTGCGCGAAGAACCAGCGCTGGATGGGGGTCAACGGGGCCGCGCCCTCGGGCCTGGCCGCGCCGCGCCGGGAGTCCGCCGCGGGAAGGGACGCGGCCGCCGCGGCCAGCCCGGAGATGGTCGGGCTGAGGAAGAGCTGCTTCGGGCTCAGCCTCAGGCCCCGGCTGCGCGCCTTGGCGATGACCTGGATGCTCAGGATCGAGTCGCCGCCCAAAGCGAAGAAGTCGTCGCGCACCCCGACCCGGTCGAGCTTCAGGACCTCCTGCCAGACCTCGGCCAGGACGCGCTCCGCCTCGGTCCGGGGCGCGGCGTACTCCGCCCCCGCCACCCGCTCCAGCCGCCCCGGGACCGGCAGGGCCTGGCGGTCGAGCTTGCCGTGCTCGGTGAGGGGCAGGGCCGGCAGCCGCACGAACAGCTGGGGCAGCATGTGCTCGGGGAGAGCGCGCGCGAGGAAGCCCCGGAGCTCCTCGCCGGAGGCTTCGCCCGCCCCCGCCTTGGCCGCGTAGTA